>JAXHUC010000040.1:35499-47187 GCA_034189805.1 Cyanobacteriota bacterium | reverse complement strand
CTCACTTCCACCAACGACCAACCGCTCGCACCCACGCTTTCGCCAACGTTGATGCGCTGAGCGACACCGTTAATTTCAAACAAAGCCGCAGAGCGATCGCCGAATTCGAGGAATCCCATCAAAGTGTGGACGTTGGCGGGTGGTGCTGCTTCGGCAGGTTCGGGGTTGGTGGCAACGGCGGGTTTGTCGGGGGCGGGTTCTGATTCCGAGTATTCCGGTTCCCAAACGGCTTCGGGTTCCGAGTAATCTTCCGTATAGTCTTCTGAATAATCTGGTTCCCAACCCGCATCAGATTCTGAATAATCCGGTTCGGCCGGAGCAGCAGAAGAAGCGACTTGGCCCGAACTGTCCGATGATTCGGCGGCCGGGGTAGGAGCTAGAGCAGGAACGGCAGGAGCGGCGGCTGGGGCGGCTGCGGGGGCGGGACTGGTGGCTCCGGCACTATCTGCGTTATTACCGTTGTTATTATTGTTGTTGGCGTTATTTGCCGCGTTATTTGCCGTTGTCGAGGGTGGGGTGGGGTTGTTGGCGTTGGGCGGTTGCGGCAGGCGCGGGACGGCTGCGGTGGTTGTATTGCGACTGAGAACCGTAGCAATTTCCTTGAGAGAACCGGCAATATCATCGATCGAAGCGGGATCGATGGGAATCGAAAGGGTGGGATATCCCGGCGAGGGATTGGCTTGAGACGCACCGGACGTGGAAGTATTGGCAGAACCACCACCGGCAAATCGGGAGTTGATGCGTTCGAGCGATCGCTCCATGTAGTCGATAAATTCGCGATCGGCCGTCTCTTGCGGGTCTTCTTCCACCTGCTGCGGAGTCGCCACCGGTTCGGCTTGGGTGGGCATCAAGCGATTTTGGACGAACTGCTGCACTTCGTCGCGCCAGATCCAAAGTCCGAGGGTTGCCACGAGGGAGGCACAAGCAGCCCCGAGCAAAAATCGATCGAAAGTTTCCCCGGCAGTATCGGCGGTTTTGGTGGGCGTGGCATTGACCGACACGGCGCTTTGGGTCGCATCCTGGGGAGGTGCGCTTGGCTGGGGAATTACCAGGGGCCGCATGACAATGGGAGGAACCCGCACGGGATTCACCGCCACGGTTTTGGGCTGAAGGGGTTCTTCAGGCAAGCCAAAATTCGGATCTAAGACGCGATCGACATCGGAAAAGACATCCTCGATCAGTCGCTCGGCTTCGTTATCGAACGACCCAGCTTTCAGGTGAGTAGAGCTTTCGGGCGTTTTAGTAGCAACAGGTTTGGTGCTGGTACTCTCAGACATAGATTCCTCACGCGACTCGATCCTTTCGTCCCCATAGCTTACCCCATCTGTCAGTAAATTTGCGGGGAATCGCTAGGCTTGTAGTCAATTTAGCAAGAAAAGCTCGAAGGTGGAATAGGGGAAGGGAAATTCTTTAAATTTTGGGAAGGGAATGGGGAAGATGACGCGGGGACGCGGGGACGCGGGGACGCGGAGAGGGGAGAAACGGGGTGATGGGGAGAGAAAATGAAAAATGCGCGTATTCTCCTTAGTCCCCTTGTCCCCCAAAGCTCCCGAAGCTCCCGAAGCCCCCGAAGTTCCCAAGCCGGGGTAAACTAATCGTTGGTCGCTCGTTACCCCATCACTGTTCCTGAGTTTGGCATGGCTACGTTTTTATTAGAAGTCGGTACGGAAGAATTACCCGCAAGCTTTGTTGCTGGTGCGATCGCCCAATGGAACGATCGCATCGAGTCGAGTTTGCAGCAACAGCGTCTCGAGCCGGAAACGGTTCGGGTCTACGGGACTCCGCGCCGCCTGGCCGTTTTGGTGGAGGGAATTGGCGAGCGTCAGAGCGATCGCACTGAAGAGATTAAAGGGCCGCCGGCAAAGGCGGCATTTAAGGATGGCAAACCCACTAAAGCTGCCGAAGGATTTGCCCGCAAGCAGGGGGTGGAGATCGAGGCGCTAGAAGTTCGCCCCACCCCGAAAGGGGATTTCGTTTTCGTGCAAAAGGAGATTGTCGGACGACCGACGGCAGAAATTCTGGCGGAACTGGTGCCGGAGTGGATCGATAAACTCGAAGGGAAGCGGTTCATGCATTGGGCCGATGGCGATATGCGATTTTCCCGGCCGATTCGCTGGTTGGTGGCGCTGCTCGACGATCGGGTGTTACCGATCGAAATTACGACAGGGGCGGAAACGATTACCAGCGATCGCCTCACCTACGGTCATCGGGTTCTCGGCAATGGCTCGGAGGCGACGAGTATTCCCCAGGCGGCAGACTACGCGGCGTGTTTGCGGCAAGTCTTCGTGGAAGTCGATCCCCAGGAACGGGAAAGTACCATTGAAAATCAAGTCAAAGCCTTGGCAGATGGGGTGAACGGGGCGGCGGATATTTCCCCGGATTTGCTGGCGGAAGTGACGGATTTGGTGGAGTGGCCCACGGCAATTTTAGGGAACTTCGATCGGGATTTCCTGATTCTGCCTCCCGAAGCGATTTCGACGGTGATGGTATCCCACCAGCGCTATTTTCCGGTGCGCAAAACGGCCGATTCTCCGGAGCTGCTGCCCTATTTTATTGCCGTTTCCAATGGCGATCCGACCAAATCGGAGATTATTACCCGAGGCAACGAACGGGTGATTCGCGCTCGGTTAGCCGATGGTGAGTTTTTCTACAAATCCGATTGCAAGCAACCTTTAGAAACCTTTGTCGAAAAGTTAGAAACCGTCACCTTTCAAGAAGACTTAGGGACGGTTCGAGATAAAGTCGATCGCCTCAGTCGAATTGCAGGCTACATTGCCGATCGATTACAAGTTTCCTCAGAAGAACGGGAGAAAATTGCACGAGCAGCCTATTTGTGCAAGGCAGATTTAACCACCCAAATGGTGTATGAATTTCCCGAGTTGCAAGGGGTGATGGGGGAAAAATACGCCATTGCCAGCGAGGAAGACTTGGAAGTGGCAAAAGCGATTTTCGAGCATTACTTACCGCGCGGGGCGGGAGATGAGCTGCCGCAAACGTTAACCGGACAAGTGGTAGGAATTGCCGATCGCCTCGATACGTTGGTGAGTATTTTTGGCTTGGGAATGCTGCCGAGCGGGTCTTCCGATCCCTTTGCCTTGCGACGGGCAGCAAATGCGATTGTTAATATTACTTGGAATGCGGATTTATCGATCGACTTAGCCCAATTGCTCGATCGAGTTGTCGCCGATTTCCAACAGGAACGTCCGGAAACATCGGCGGAACTACTCAACCAACTCCAGGACTTTTTCTTGCAACGCATCCACACCTTACTTCAAGACGAACGGAATATCAATTACGATTTGGTGAATGCGGTGTTGGGAGAAGACGATCGCGAATATACCGAACGCGCCATTGCCGATTTATTGGACGCGCGCGATCGGGCGTTATTTCTCCAGGAAATTCGCAACAACAAAACCCTCGATCGCATTTACGAAACCGTGAATCGTTCCACTCGGTTGGCAAAACAGGGAACATTAAATACCACCGAACTCGATCCAACCCAAGTCGTCAAACCCGAGCTATTTCAAGCCGCTTCCGAAGAGGCTCTTTACCAGGCGATCGTCAGTTTAGTTCCCCGCACCCAAGCCGCCGCCTCCGATCGCAACTACGGGCAACTCGTCGATGCCCTCGCCGAAATCGCCCCCACCGTCAGTCGCTTCTTCGACGGGGAAGATAGCGTGTTGGTGATGGATGAAAACCCCGATATCAAACAAAATCGCCTAAACTTGCTCGGATTGCTCCGCAACCACGCACGAGTCCTCGCAGATTTCGGTCCGATCGTGAAGTCGTGAGCTTCGGGAGCTTTGGGGGCTTGGGGAGCTTGGGGGGCAAGAGAGGCTAAACTCTAATCCCAATTCTCTCCCTCACCGCGTCCCCGCGTCCCCGCGTCATCTTCTTTCCCCATTCCCCAGAAAAAATTCGATCGCGAGGCAAATTTGACTGAGAATGACCCCAGTTTTATTGAGAATGAGAGGATTTTGAAGAACGAGTTTACTGGGTTTCGGTAGTATGATATGATTGAGTTTATAGATTCCAAGGGGAACTTGTATCTAGTTATCGTACATCTTTCAAGTAATTCGATGTGCCGATCGCTGTTCCTCTTGGCAAAATCGGAAATCCCCCTGTCTACAGTTGATTTATACTTCATTCAGGAGATGGGTCATTTTGACGCTCAAAACTCCCTCTCTATAAGGGTTCTACAAGTGAACTCCCTACCGATTGGGTTAAATCAGATTAGTTGGAAACGCCTTAAAGCAGTCTTGACCACGGTTGCAACCCCAGAACCCTACCGATTGGGTTAAATCGGATTAGTTGGAAACCGCCAACCATCCACAAGAAAGAGCTACGTTTTCCGAACGCAGCTCTTTTTTCAATCCAATCCAACACCAATCTCCATCTTCCCCTCTCCGCGTCCCCGCGTCCCCGCGTCCCCGCGTCATCTCCTCCCCCATTCCCCCTTCCTCCTCCAACTTTGTGTCCTTCGTGCCTTTGTGGTGAACACCAATCCCCCTTCCCAGACCAAATTCCGATAAAATCGATCGCGTCCGCAAAACCCAACCCAAACTCATGTGGAAGACGATCGCCGCCCAAATTTCCCAAACCACCGGAGAACCCTTCGAGATAGCCGACAGCAAATCCGTCAGTGGCGGCTGTATCAATCGCGGCAACGCCATTTCCGACGGCAAGCGCACCTACTTCGTCAAACTCAACCGCGCCTCCCAAGCCGACATGTTCGCTGCCGAAGCCCTCGGCGTGCGGCAAATGTGGGAAACCCATACCATTCGCGTTCCCCAACCCATTTGCTGGGGAACAGCCGGAGATTCGGCGTACATCGTTCTCGAATGGCTGGATTTAAACGGACGCGGCGGCAACCAAGCATGGGAGAAAATGGGACGACAACTCGCACGAATGCACCGCCAGGGAACCCGCCTTCAATTTGGCTGGGATCGGAACAACACCATCGGTTCCACCCCCCAAATGAACCCCGACACCGCAGACTGGGCGGAATTTTTCGGCGAACATCGCATCGGCTACCAACTCAAACTCGCCGCCAGAAAAGGAATGCATTTTAACGGCAGCGATCGCCTCCTCGAAAAAATCCCCGAACTCCTCGCCGGACACACACCGCAACCCTCGCTCGTTCACGGCGACTTGTGGGGAGGCAACGCCGGAGTCACAGCAACCGGAGAACCGGTAATTTTCGATCCGGCAACCTATTACGGCGATCGAGAAACAGATTTAGCGATGACGGAACTATTCGGCGGATTCTCTGCGGGGTTCTATCGCGGCTATAACGCCGAATGGCCCCTAGACGACGGCTACGAACGCCGCAAACCCCTCTACAACCTCTACCACGTCCTCAACCACTTCAACCTCTTCGGCGGCGGTTACGCAGGACAGGCACAGCGGACGATCGATCGGCTGGTGGGGTGAGAATGATGACGCGGGGACGCGGAGAGGGGAGAATTGGGAGAAACGGGGGAAACGGGAGAATGTTTAGCTTCCCCTGCTTCCGAAGCCCCCGAAGCTCCCAAAACTAACCCACAGACATCGATCGAAACCAGTAACCGAGGAGAATCCCCAATCCCATCGCCCAAATCTGCCCGGTTTCGACGAAGTTATTCCAGGCGGATTGGACGTTATCCCCAAGGTTATTTTCGATCGCCTGGGCGATAATTTCTCTACCGATCGTGGCGTGGTGGAAAAAATGTAAGTGCGCGGCGTGCCAGTCGATCGCGGTTACCATTTGGGTGGTGATTTCAGAAATCGTACTCATCTAAAATTCTCCGAGAGTTTGAAAACCCCGATGCGTATTTTCTCGGGGATGAAATATCGCAGTCGCCATATCGGTTAAGACACAAGTGACTGCGGGCAGGGGAGGCAGGGGAGGAAAGACCAGGTTAATGACATAAATGTCTGGCTAAGTGTCTGGCGTTGTCCTAACTGCCCTAGCGGTTGCTATACAAAGCAAAATTTAACAAGAGCCAAACGTAACCCAATTGGGACGTTCGAGTCTCTTATATGTTAGGATACCCGCCCGCGCGCAAAAATAAGGCTGGCAAAACAAACTTTCAAAACTCGTCCGCTCTCGAGTCGCAGCCCAGTCAAGCCCTCAGTCAATCGCCGAGTCACTTGCAGTTTTCACACTCATCCGTCAGTTTGACCTGCACGATGACTAGAGTCATATCGTCCTCGTTGCGATTGCCGTCGCCGATAAACTCGTGGACTTGCTCGAACAAGTACTTGAGAATTGCGTCGGGATGTTCGCAATGGCGACAAGCCCATTGAAACGCGCGGGTCAGATTATCTTCATCGAAGCGATCGCCATTTTGATTCGATGCTTCGGTAAAGCCATCTGTATAGTAGAGGATCGTATCCCCCGGCGCGAGCTGAACCTGGTCTTCAAAATATTGGGAATCGATATCCAACCCAATCAGCATTCCCAAGGTATCGAGTCGATCGATCGTATCGGTTTTCGCCTGCCATAACAGGGGCGGATTGTGGGCGGCGTTGCTGTAGGAAAGGATGCGGGTTTTCGGATCGTAATCGGAATAAAATAGGGTAACGAACCGATGGGAATTCTCCAAATCCGCGTACATCGCCCGGTTCAGATGTTGGAGGATTTGCGCTGGGGAATGCTCGTTAAGCGCCTCCGCCCGCAGCATTCCTCGCGTCATCGTCATAATCAGCCCGGCCGGAACTCCTTTCCCCATCACATCGCCGATGGCAATCCCCCACCGACCGCTAGGCGCAATTTTCGAGGAAGGCTGGCGCACCAGGTCGTAGTGGGTGGGGATGAAATCGTAATAATCGCCCCCGACTCGGTTAGCCGTTTTGCAGTCTGCCGCCAGGGCAACGCCGCAAATTTCCGGGCATTGACTGGGTAACAATCGCACTTGAATTTCCGCACCGATTTCCAACTCTCGGTCTAAGCGCTCTTTGCGGCGCAACTCGGCATTGAGTTCGTCGTTATCGATGGCGACGGCGGTTTGGTCGGCCACCAATCGCACCAACTTCTGGCGGTTTTCCGACCAGTTGTAGCCCGGATCGCGACTGAACACGTACAAGCGACCCCGTTCGGTATTTTTCACCAGAATCGAGGTGCCGAACAAATGAACGTCCGACCCCAAATAGCGGCTGACTTCCGCATCCAGACTGCTGGCAGTGGGGGTGGCCAAACTCGGCTGGCGCATCGCCGTTTCGATCGCCCGGCGAATTTCCGGACAGGGACTGCCATCTTGACAGTGCAGCCGCTGCAATCGCATCTTCCCGTTGGGGGAAAACAGCACCAGCGCCCCGCCATCGGCAGCGGCAACTCGACTGGCCACTAAGGGAATCAGTTCGAGAAATTGATTGAGATTGTTAAAACTGCGCAGGGCAAATCCCAGAGAGCTGAGTAAGTCTTGAACTTTGCGCTGCTCTCGCTGCAACCGAGCAACGAGATTTTTCAGAGCCAAAACGGGAGTGGGATTGGCGTTTTTGTTCGCATTTTTGCGATCGACAGTTCCTTCGCTCGACTTAGAAGGCGGCCGAGGTCGAGAAACTGCGGTTATCGGTTCGGGAGTTCCAGAGGGTAAGGATGAATGCCCAAAAGAGTTCATATCTCGCAATTCGTTCATCCGTTCAGGAGGGCTTCGACAAACTCGTAACTGGAGAAGGGGCGCAGGTCTTCAATCCCTTCGCCTGCCCCAATGAAACGGATCGGTAGACCGAGCTGTTGCACTACAGCTAGAGCAACACCACCTTTAGCAGTTCCGTCGAGCTTTGTCAAGACCACACCGCTAACTTGGGCGGCTTCGGCAAAGACTTCCGCTTGGCGCAGGCCATTTTGACCGAGAGTTGCATCGAGAACCAACAGCGATTCCACTGTGGCATCGGGCGCTTTTCGATCGATAATCCGACGAATTTTGTTCAGTTCGTCCATTAGATTTTTCTTGTTTTGCAACCGGCCAGCCGTATCGACCAATAGTAACTCAGTTTGACGCGATCGTGCCGCCGCAATTCCATCGAATACCACGGCCGCCGGATCGGTATTTTGACCGGGATTGGCAATCACCTCCGTATTACTACGCGCTCCCCACACCTTCACCTGTTCCACGGCAGCGGCGCGAAAGGTATCGGCTGCGGCAATCAGGCAGCGATACTCCGAGGTTTTGGCCAAATGTGCGAGTTTGCCGATGGTCGTGGTTTTCCCGGCCCCGTTGACCCCGGTCATCAACCAAATATTTAAAGAATCTTTTTCTGGAGCGATGCTGGGTTTGTGGTTTTCTTGCAAGGGGCGATCGAGCATATCCCGGAGAATTTTCTTCAGATAGGCGATCGCCGCGTCGGGGGGCAGGGTCTCTTCTCGCATCTTGCCCTGTAACGATTCGATGACAAAATCCGTCGCTTCGATGCCGACATCCGCTTGCAATAGCAGCGCCTCGATTTCCATCACCGCTTCTTTATTCAGCGGCCCCTGACCGACGATCGACTTAAGCTGGTTGATTAAGCCGCGCCGGGTTTTATCTAACCCCTGTCGGAGTTTTTTGAGCCAGGTAATTTCTTCGATGGAAATATCTTCGGGACGGCGACCCTGAGCCGCGAGAACTTCCGCCGACCACACAAATCCATCGTCAAAGGGCAGTTCGGGAATCTCGACTTCCGGCTCGGCAACCGTGGTGGCGGCAGCGGGTTCTTCGGGAACTGGGGTTTCGACGGCCGTTTCTTTGAGTCGTTCCAATCTTGCCTGTCGCTCGGCCCGCGCTTTCTCGAATAGAGATAGGGCAGGTGTTTCTTCTGGGGTTTCTGCGGGTTCGGAACTCACCGCCTCGTCATTTTCCGATGCGATCGCCTCCGAAGTTTCATCGGGCGTTTCATCGGCCGCCTCTACCGCCGACTCCTCCGATACCGCTATTTCCGGCTCGGGTTCGCTCTGCTCGACCGGGGTTTCCGCCTCTGCTGCTGCGGGAACGTCACCCGCCTCTTCAACTGCCTCAGTTTCCGTAACCTCTTCAGTCACTTCGGGTTCTGCCACGACTTCCGGTTCTGCCGCGACTTCCGGTTCGGGTTCGCTCTGTTCGGCAGCTTCTGCAACCGACTCCTCTTCCGAGGTCGCTGTCTCCGGTTGGCTCTCTTCAACCGGGGTTACCGCTTCTGCGGCAACGGGAGCCTCGGTCTCCGTTTCTACTGTTTCTTCAACTGCCTCAGCTTCTGCCGTGGCAACGGTTTCTACTATTTCTTGGGCCGCTTCGGTTACCTCAGACTCTTCGCTAGACTCCTCTTGGGTATCCCCAGTCGCTTTTTGCTGCGCTTGAATATTTTGATAGGCCGCTTTAGCCCATTTGAGGTAATCTTCAGCCGACGTTGCATCCGAGGCAGTGTCTTCAGATTCGGCACTCTCGGGTTGCACTTCGGGGGAAGGCGTTTGTTCCTGACTTATTTTTTCAGAACTTTTTTTTTCAGAGTCGTCGTCAAATTTACGGCGAAACCAATTAAAAACCATATCGAGTTTCTTTAGCTATTTTAAGTTAGAGGTTTTGTGGGAAGTGTTGAACTAGAGGACTTTAAATTATAGTGAGGGCTGCAAATCTCAGTAACGTTCGATCGAGCCGGGAATTCGCTCAGACATTATTAGTATTCGGGTGTTGGGATGGGTTTTGGGATTGTTGTTTGGCGATCGATTCGGTGACGCGCCGCAGAACCCCGTTGATGAATCGGTGCGCGTCGTCGGTGCTGTAGCGCTTGGCGAGTTCGATCGCCTCGTTAATTGCCACGCGATCGGGAATGCCGATCGACCAAATTTCTGCCACGGCAATCCGCAGTAGATCTCGCTCGATCCGAGGTAAGCGAGATAGTTGCCAATCCACCAGCGCCCCGGAAATTAACTCGTCGATCTCGGCGCGCCGCACGCTGACCTGAGTGAGAATCTCCAGGGTGTAAGCGCGAACTTCTTTTTGATTGGCCAGATAAATAAACTCGGGGAGTTCGATGGCAATTCCCACCCGGTTGATCGCATTTTGCGTCAGGTCGATTGCCTCTTCGACCATTTCTCGAGAGCTGTTGAGATCCGTTGCCCGAGTTTGGCTGGTGAGGATGCGATCGCTTCCCCGCTTGAGTTCGGCAGCAGCGGTTTCGAGAACGTCGTGAACTTCCGTCGTCATCGTCCGCACTGCTGCGAGTACTACTTCGTTAAGTTGTTGGGCGGCTAACTTCTCTGGATTGTTCGGAAGCTGGCTGAGACTCAGTAGAGCGAGTTCTCGAGAAATGCGTCGGGCTTGCATGGGAAAATATTCAGAATCTAGGGTTTAGTCAAACAAATTGAAACGTGTTTCTGCGGGTTCCGCTTGCCAATTCCCCAGTTCTGATGCCCGGTTTTAAACCTCGATCTTTAAAACTTATGACTCTTCTTGGACGGGAAGGGGAGCGCGTCGGGGCGAAGGAACGAACTTGTCTGCGACCTTGTTGGGCTTTACGGCAATTTTTTTTGACGGTTCAGGAGCAACAATACCACCTGATAGGAGAATTTTGAAAGCATCTTCGATCGACATGGAAAGATCGATGGTTTCTTGTTCTGAAACGATCGCGTACCAACCCGATGTCGGGTTTGGCGTGGTGGGAATAAAGACACTCAAACTCGATTCGGGCAAGCTCGTTTCCATCTCATTTGTCACTAATCCCGTCACAAATGCGATCGACCAAACCCCTTTTCGGGGATACTCCACCAAGACCACGCGACGAAATCGACTGTTGGAATCTTGGAGTAGGGTTTGTAATAGCTGTTTGAGGGTTTTGTAAACCGAACCGGCTAAGGGGATCGAAGCGAGAATTTTCTCTCCAAAATCCAACAACCATCGTCCGACAATGTTACGTGCCATCAACCCAATGAGCAAAATACTCAGCAAGGGAACGGCAAGTCCGACTAATAAGTTCAGCAGGTTAACCAGCAGGGGATCGAAACCATCAAAGGGATTAAGCTGTTTGGGAACTTTGGTTAGGAAGTTAATTACCCAACTTGAAATCGTGATGGTCAACCAAATTGTGGTGGCAAGGGGGATGACAACTAACAGACCGGCGATCAGGTCGTTTTTTAGATCTTGCTTAAAGCGTTGGATCACAGGAGAACTCTCTGGCTACAGGATGATATTCGACTTTACCCAGAACCTATCTCCGGTCTCGATGGTGCAGTCGCTTAATTTTTTCCCTATGTTAATTTGTAACGCTTGTTAAGAATTGTTGCAAGCTTACGGCAAAAAACTTTACCCTGGAGTAAGGCATGTATTAAATGTAACATCAACAGGACTCAAAAACTTAATCGATCCCCGATTCCCGTTGCATCGCAGACAAAAATTGCCATGCCCAACCCAGAGTTTAAAGTCTTTATTACAGAGTTTGTCTTTTAGGTACGAATCGGATAGAGACCCGACCTATCGAGCGTAGGATAGTAGTAGCAGGGAACTCAAATGGAGTCAGACTCCTCGGGGGAAATCGTGAACCTTCCAATTGTCATTTTTTCGAGTCTCGTGACCTCAATTCTCGGTGCCGGAATCGGAATTGCTGCCGCCGAAATTGCCCGGACGGATTTTTATACAGACACCCACACCAAATATGCGATCGTTGGAGCTGTTGCCGGAGCGATCGTCGGAGCCTCTCAAGAGTGCGTTCGAGAACTCAAACAGCAAAGCGATCGCGAAGAAGCACAAAGCGATC
>JAXHUC010000040.1:0-35399 GCA_034189805.1 Cyanobacteriota bacterium | reverse complement strand
CCGCGTCATCTTCTTCTCCCCATCTCCCGATCGCTACGATTTCGCGGATAAATCAGCAACGGAGTGAATTTTCAGCAGATTCGTGCCTTTCGCTCTCTGGACGGGGCTACCTCCGAGCATCAACACTTTATCGCCCGGTTCGACGAGATGTCGGCATACCAAGCAGTTTTCCATTTGTTCGATCAGCAATTCCAACGAACTCGATCGGGCATCGAGCATCAGAGGTTTAACGCCCCAAACAAGGTTTAAGCGGTGGTAGACTTCCCGATCGGGGGTAAAGGCAACCACCGGGGCTTTCGGTCGTTCGGCTGCTGCCATCAGGGCCGTATAACCCGTGGTGGTAAAACAGGTAATACAGCGCAGGTCTAAAATCTCGTCGATGGTATTGAGCGCTTCGCTCAGGGCGTGGGTTTCGTCGGTGAGGGCGGGGGGATAGTTGGTAAATTTGAGTTCGGGTTCGATGTCCGTGGCGATTTTGGCGAGCATTTGCACCGCTTTGACGGGATACTCCCCAACGGCCGACTCCCCAGAGAGCATCACCGCATCGGTACCGTCGATGATCGCGTTGGCAACATCGCTGGCTTCGGCGCGGGTGGGTCGGGGGTTGCCGATCATGCTTTCAAGCATTTGGGTGGCGGTGATCACGGGAATGCCTCGTTGGTTGCAAGTGCGAATAATCTGCTTTTGCAACATCGGCACTTTTTCGGGCTTCATTTCCACCCCCAAGTCTCCACGGGCCACCATCACCCCATCGCACTCGTCGAGAATTGCATCGAGATTGAAAATGGCTTGAGGTTTTTCAATTTTGGCAATAACGGGGGTTTCGCTTGCCCCTTGCTCGGTCAGTAAGGCTTTGAGAGTGCGGATGTCTTCGGCTTGGCGCACGAAACTCAATGACACCCAGTCGATACCTTGGGCGATGCCAAATTCCAAATCCCGCCGATCTTTTTCCGTCATTGAGGGCAAGCGCAGGTTGAGGGAGGGTAAATTTACCCCCTTGCGACTTTTGAGGATGCCTCCTTCGAGGATTTGGCAGCGGACGGCATTTCCCGAGACGGATTCGATTTTAAGTTCGAGCAAGCCATCGTCGAGTAGCACCTGGGCACCGGGGGTCGCATCTTTTGCCAGGAGGGGATAGTCGATGCCGACAGTATCCGGTTGACCGTCGTATTCGGCGATCGGGACTAAGGTTAAATAGCCACCATCTTCGAGAGACATCGACCCATCGGGCAACTGACCGACACGAATTTTGGGTCCTTGTAAATCTTGCAGTAGGGTGATGGGGGTGTCGAGTTCCGTGGAGATCGCCCGCAGTTGTTCGACCATTCGGGCGTGGTCTTCGTAGCTGCCGTGGGAAAAGTTGAGGCGGGCAACGCTCATTCCCGATCGAACCATTTCGCGGATGGTGTCGGGAGATTGGCTGGCCGGTCCGATGGTGGCGACAATTTTGGTGCGATGGGCAAAAGAAATCATAAGCGTTCGGTGAATGTGGGTGAATCGCGATCGGGGACGATCGAAGAGACGATCGCATATACTTATACATTTGTCCCTCGATGCTTGCGGGAGATCGATAGGATGAAAATCTCAAATTCACGTCCGCGCGTCCGGTGTCCCCTCGGGTTGAGTTCAATTCGATCTGCGATGGGGTCACGATCGATTTTGACGTGGGTGAGTTTTGTCGTAGAAAAGCTTTCGATATTGACTCGATCGTCAGGTCGATCGGGGATCGATCTCAATCGGCGATCGGGGGATCGCCCGGTCTGTTGGGAGTTTGGGGAGAGGAGATCGAAGAAGAAGTCTTTTTTTCGATCGTTTTTTAGTTTCAATTTTTGCCCCTCTCCCAGCCCTATTTTATAAGTTACGACTTCTTTTTTGGCAGGTTTGTTCTCCGATTTAATGTTATTTTTTATACCGTTTTTGCAGAAATTTTTAATTTAAGTTGGAGCATTTCTAAGATATGAAATCGAGCGCTCGATCGTTTTCATAATTAGCAATAGTAACCTCGATCGAACCGCTCTATTTTACAATCGTTTAATCTTTTCGCGAAGGTTCGATTCCTTTCGGTCTTACCCGGAGCGAAGGGCACATATCTCAAGCTGGGTCGATAATCGAGATATTTTGTCGGCTTGCGGGTTTATTTTAAAAAAAAGTTAAGATTTTTTGTTTGATTTTGCTAACCAACGTCCTGACAAATTAACGATGCTCGTGCTATCTTAAATGGCGTTATCCTCACCGATAGTAAATCTTAGAAAAAGCTTAAGCGAGCCTTACCAACTGTAGCCTTCGCGGTTTTATAGAAATATACAAATCTGACGGGGGAGTTAGAAGCTTCAATCAAAGGTAAAGACTCAAATTCAAGGGGGTCGAACATCATCGAGAAACCTAGAAACAGGCGCAGTTCGCAACACCGAGATGGCGATCGTCCCACACGGGTTCTCCAACTCCCACTCCCCGTCAACCCCGAAAAAACATCCAAAAACATCTTAAGAACATTGATCGAGATCGATAACGATCGGGAGCATTTTATATGGCTGCTGTCAAAGTTGGAATCAATGGATTCGGTCGCATCGGCCGACTGGTCTTCCGGGCCGGTCTGGAGAATCCAAATATCGAGTTTTGCGGGATTAACGATCTAGTTCCCCCCAAAAATCTCGCCTACCTGCTCAAATACGATTCCACCCACGGGACGTTCTCCGGAACCGTCGAAGCCAAAGATGATGGGATCGTCGTCAACGACAAGTTCGTTCCCTGCGTGTCCGTTCGCGATCCCGAACAGTTGCCCTGGGGAGATCTCGGCATCGAATACGTTGTCGAATCGACGGGATTGTTTACCGACTATGCGGGTGCATCCAAACACCTAAACGCCGGGGCTTCGCGGGTGGTGATTTCCGCTCCTACCAAAGAAAAAGACCCCGATAAAGTGCCGACGCTGTTAGTGGGTGTCAACCAAGACAAATACGACCCCGCGCGGCATACGATCGTTTCTAACGCCAGTTGTACCACCAATTGTCTCGCCCCGATCGCCAAAGTCATCCAAGATAACTTCGGGTTTGCCGAAGGGTTGATGACCACCGTCCACGCCATGACGGCCACCCAACCCACGGTAGACGGGCCGAGCAAAAAAGACCTGCGCGGCGGACGCAGTGCCGCCCAAAATATCATTCCCGCCTCCACCGGGGCCGCCAAAGCGGTGACCCTGGTGCTGCCCGAACTCAAGGGCAAATTAACGGGAATGGCCTTCCGGGTTCCCACCCCTGACGTATCGGTGGTGGATTTGACCTTCAAAACCGATCAAGCCACCAGCTACGAGGAGATTTGCGCGGCGATGAAAGCCGCTGCCGATGGGGAACTCCAGGGAGTGTTAGGCTACACGGAAGAACCCATCGTCTCGACTGATATCACCGGCGATCCGCGATCGAGTATCTTCGATGCCGGGGCGGGGATCGAGCTAAACTCCAACTTCTTCAAAGTCGTCTCCTGGTACGACAACGAGTGGGGTTACTCGAACCGCACCATCGATTTGATTTTATCGATGGTCGCTAAAGGGTAAGATCGACTCCAACCCGTCTTGCGCCCCGGCCATTCCACGACCCAACTACCGAGATGGAGAAAATAAGTACATGAGTCAACCGATGATTCCCCTGAATGAATGTCCCGTTCAGATCGAAGACGATCGCACCGGGACTAGCGTTGAGACGCTCAAACGGGCGTTTGCCGATCATCTCTTCTACTTGCAGGGGAAATACGAGTCCCTCGCGACCCGCGACGACTTCTACATGGCCTTGGCCTACACCCTGAGGGATCGTCTTCTCCAGCGCTTCATTCAAACCGTGCGCACCTACAACGAACAGGACGTGAAGGTGGTGTACTACCTCTCCGCCGAGTTTCTCATGGGTCGGCATTTGGGGAACAGCTTGATCAACCTCGATTTGTACGAAGCCGTACGTCAGGCCGTGCGCGAGTCGGGACTCGATTTAGACGAACTCCTCGAACGGGAACCCGACCCCGGTTTGGGCAATGGCGGTCTGGGACGACTGGCCGCGTGCTTCCTCGACTCCCTCGCCACTCTCGAAATTCCGGCGATGGGTTACGGCATTCGCTACGAGTTCGGCATCTTCCACCAAACCATCCAAGATGGCTGGCAGGCGGAAGTTCCCGATAAGTGGTTGCGGTTGGGGAACCCCTGGGAACTCGCCCGACCCGAAGAGTCCGTACAAGTCAAACTGGGGGGATACACCGAACCCTACAAAGATGAAAAGGGTCACTATCGGGTGCGTTGGGTTCCCGGTCATACTCTGACTGGCGTTCCCTACGATACCCCGGTTCCCGGTTACGATACCAACACGGTGAATCCCCTGCGGCTGTGGAAGTCCGAATCGAGCGACGACTTCAAGTTCGAGGAGTTCAATGCCGGAAACTACGATGGGGCCGTTGCCGAGAAGATGCGATCGGAAACGATCTCCAAAGTTCTCTATCCCAACGACAACACCCCCCAAGGGAAGCAACTGCGCCTCGAACAGCAGTATTTCTTCGTTTCCTGCTCCTTGCAAGACCTGATTCGCCGCCACCTGCGCCGGGGCAACACCTTAGATAACCTCTGCGATCGCGCCGCGATTCAGCTCAACGACACCCACCCGGCCGTAGCAATTGCCGAGATGATGCGGTTATTGCTCGACGTACATGGTTTCGATTGGGATCGGGCCTGGCGCATCACCCAAAAAACCTTCGCCTACACCAACCACACCCTACTGCCCGAAGCCCTCGAACGCTGGCCGGTGAGCTTGTTCGGTCGGGTTCTGCCCCGCCACCTGGAAATTATCTACGAAATCAACCACCGCTTCCTCGAAGACGTGCAGCGTTGGTATCCTCAGGATAAGGACATGTGGTCGCGCCTGTCGATTATCGAAGAAGGGGCAGAACAATCGGTGCGCATGGCGAATTTGGCCTGCATCGGCAGTCATGCCATCAATGGGGTGGCGGCGCTGCATACGGAATTGCTCAAAAAAGATACCCTGCGCGACTTCTACCGCCTCTGGCCCGAGAAGTTCTTCAACAAAACCAACGGAGTCACCCCCCGTCGCTGGATTTTGTTGAGCAATCCCAAACTCTCGGCTTTATTTAGCGAAAAACTGGGTAAGGATTGGCTCAAAGATCTCGATCGCCTGCAAAAGTTAGAATCTTGCACCGACGATGCCGATTTCTGCGATCGCTGGCGGCAAATTAAGCTCGACAACAAGCGCGTACTCGCCGAACATATCGAACGGGCCAACGGAATCGAAGTCGATCCCAATTCCCTGTTCGATATCCAAGTCAAGCGCATCCACGAGTACAAGCGCCAGCACTTGGCGGTGTTGCACATCATCACCCTCTACAACCGCATCAAGCAAAACCCCAACATCGATATCGTGCCCCGCACGTTTATCTTTGGCGGGAAGGCCGCACCGGGATATTTCATGGCGAAACTGATCGTCAAGCTAACCACTGCGGTGGCGGAAGTCGTCAACAACGACCCCGACGTGCGCGGTCGCCTGAAAGTGGTATTTTTGGCGAACTTCAACGCTTCTCTGGGTCAGAAAATCTACCCGGCAGCCGATCTGTCCGAACAGGTTTCCACAGCAGGTAAGGAAGCCTCGGGAACGGGGAATATGAAGTTTGCCATGAACGGGGCGCTGACGATTGGCACCCTGGACGGGGCGAATATCGAAATTCGCGAAGAAGCTGGCCCCGAGAACTTCTTCCTCTTCGGTTTGACGGCCCAGGAGGTCTACAACCTGAAGGTCACCGGCTACAATCCCCAGGACTACTACAACAACAACGCCGAACTCCGGCAAACCATCGATCGCATTTCCTCGGGATACTTCTCCCACGGCAATGCCGACCTGTTCCGGCCGCTGATCGATTCGTTGATGTACGACGATACCTACATGCTGTTTGCGGACTACCAAGCCTACATCGATTGTCAGGAGAAGGTGTCCGAAGCCTATCGCGATCGAGATAAGTGGACGCGCATGGCAATTCTGAATGCCATTCGCATGGGCAAGTTCTCGAGCGATCGCACCATTAGCGAATACTGCAACGAGATTTGGAAAGTCGAACCGGTGAAAGTCGAGTTCGATAACCGGACAGCGGCAACCATTGACTTGAACGCAGAAAATGCCTAATCCTCAGTTTCGATGGCGATGATTCGAGACTGACGGTTTAAAACTGACGGTTCGCGGCAGATAAGGTACTTCGGTATCGGATCTGCCGTTTTTTGTGGGAATGGGGAACGGGGCTTGGGGAGCTTGGGTAGCTCTCCGGGGCTTAGGAAGACAAGGCAGAATTTTGCATTCATTCCCCCGTTTCCCCCGTTTCCCCCGTTTCTCTCCTTCTCCGCGTCTCCGCGTCTCCGCGTCCCCGCGTCATCTTTCACCATCCCCTACCCAAACTCGCACAGATAGCGAATATTACACTGGTCGATCGAATAGACGATGCTTTCTTGATTGATGACTCCCGCCGTTCCCGGTCGCACATCGGTGCTATCGTAGCCTTTGACGGGGAAGCGGCGATCGAAGGTTTGAGGATGGTACGATCGCCCCATGGCAAAGTCGCACAGCAACATAAACGCTCGCTGCTGGGAATTTCCCGATCGATTCCAGTAATCTGTAGCGTAGTTGAGGGCTTTGGTAGACTGTTCGGAACCGTAGATGCCATTCCCGAACAGCCGCCCCGTACATTGCACCGAACTGATGGGGGGAATAATTAACCCCTGTTTGAGGATACTCAATAAATTGCTGGCGCGGGTTCCATGCCAGTACTGCCGGACGTTGCCAATTTCCTCGGCTTTGGCGGCAAATGCCCGTTCCATCTGGGGAATCCGCACCTCGTACAGCCGTTTGAGTTGGTATCCAGAGGCGAGGTGGTAGCGGTTGAGGGTTTGGCGATAGCGCTGGCGAATCTGGCGAAAAGTCTGACATCCGGAAATCGAACCCCGAGATACCTCCGAAACGCTGCAATTAAAAACCGCCTCCCGAGTCTGGGCTGGCGTTTGCCCAATTGCCACTTCCAAGGCATCCAAAATCCCACTCTGACGCTGCACCTCTTGAGGCATCCGGAACATCGACTCGTCTAGCTTCATCCCCAAATCCTGGGGGATGAGTCGCAAATAGCGGCTGACGAGGCGAGAAAATTCAGGGCGATCGCTCGTTTTCGGTGCCGTGGCAATTTCCACCAGCAACTGACGCGCCTCGGCGATCGCATCGGCAGTTACCAACCCTAACGGCGTTTTAAAGGTTCCGGTTCTGCGATTGTAGGTGATGTGGGTTTGGGAAACAATTTGGTGGATGTTGGTTTCGGTGAGATATTGAATCAGTTCGATGACGGGGCGATCGCCCCCCGATCGAATCTGAGTTGTGGCGATTGCCGCTAAATCCGCCGACGAGATTTCCCGATGGTTTTCCAAAGTGCGCGCTTCCGTATAGCCTTTGGCGAGCTTCTGCCGCTTCATCCGAAATAGCTTGTATTTAGCCGCAGCCACCGATCCGAGAGTATGAGCTTTGTACTGCAACTGCTTCCCCACGCGACCCCACTCAGCGAGAAATGTCCCATCCTCCCACACGCTTCCCTGCCAGACTTTATTCGAGTTTTGCCCGACTTCAACGTAAATGAGCTGACATCGTTCGATCGGTTTGAGGGTGGTATCCATAGGTCAAAAATTGATTTTCTAGTCAATACCAGGAATATAATAATTTTAGCGTTTATTGATTTTTAAATCAACATAATCAACCCAATATACCCAACGAAAAAACCTGCTGAAAGCTAATGCTTATCCCCCAAACGTCACCGTTTTCGGCACGAGAACCCAATCCCCTTCCACCTGCCGCCACTCCCCGATGCCTAAAAACCGATCGTCCTGACGATCGACACGACACACATCTCCAGACTCAGGGGAATTCGATCGCTCCAAATTCGCCAGCTTCTGACCCTGACACCAACGCCATGCCAGGGTTTCATCCAGCCGTACCGAGGGTAGATGAAGCATTGCCTGGTGAGGGGGAATCGGTTGAAATCGATCGTGTTCGAGGCGATCGCTCAATTCTTCAAAGGTCATACTTTCGGCGAGATCGAAGCCGCTACTTTGGGTGCGCACCAACTTTGCCAGGGTTCCCCCCGTTTGCACCGCACTCCCCAAATCCCGAGCGATCGAGCGAATGTAGGTTCCACCACCGCAGGCAATGTGCAAGTCCACCTCCGGAAACTCCCCCGATCGCCAATCGAGAACCTCAATCTGGTAAATTTCCACCGATCGCCTCGGCACGTCCACATTTTGTCCCGATCGAGCCAAATCGTACAATCGCTTCCCATCCACCTGAATCGCGCTGTATTTAGGGGGAATTTGTTCGATTTGACCTTTAAACCCCTCCAGTGCAGTTTTCACTGTTTCTAGAGCTAATTCTGGAGCAGCTTGAGACTCAATAACCTCTCCCTCTAAATCATCGGTGGCGGTGCAAATTCCCAAGCGTACCGTGGCAAAATAGGACTTATCAGACCGCAGGTACTGAAGCAGTCGCGTTGCGCGACCCAGGGCGATCGGCAGTACCCCCGTTGCCAGGGGATCGAGCGTGCCGCCATGTCCGATGCGCTTGAGATTGAAGAGTCGGCGCAACTTCGCAACACAATCGTGAGAGGTGAAATTGACGGGTTTGTTTAAATTCACAAATCCCAAAAGAGGTAGACGATCGCCGCGCATATTTTCCTGAGTTTTTTCCAAGGGCAGAGTAATTTAGAATAAGTGGTCTTATGGGGTAGAAGCAATCATGTTTTTCTTCTGGCGTAACACTCTCGCCGATACATCCAGGGTAAAAGGAAAAACACCGATACGTAAAGCATTAAATCCAGTATTAAATCCAGAGAGTACGCCAGAGAAAGAGTCGCCCCAGGGTCGATCGTGGCAACGCTCTGTTCCCTGGAAGGTTCCTCAAGCTGTTGGGGCGATTGCTGCGGTTGTCACTGCTTTTGCCTCACCTGCCGCAGCCGCCGAGCGAATTTTCGCATCCTACGCCATACTCGAGCGATCGATTTCTGTTTCAGCCCTCGAAACCTACGCCAAAGAAGGAAAGATTGAAGAAGACTTAGCAGTTTACGCTCAATTTATCCCCCCAGAAACATTAGAACAGCTACCCGAAATTCTCCTGGCCCGGGCCGATATCGATCCGGTGATTATTTCTCAGTTTCTCTACACCCGCCAGGGAGAAGTGCTGCTGCAACGGTTGGGAGAAGTCATTCAGTCGGGATCGAGGGTCGAAGGGTCTTACGGATTGCGGGCGGCCTTGATTTTAGCGGCTGCTGATGAGGAAGGCTTGACGCTGCTCAACGTCATGCGGAAATTTCCCACCCCCGAAATGCGGATCGATTTGTTGCGGGCGATCGAAATGGCCGAGGAATTACAAGGCTTGGTCGAGCAAAGTTCAAAAGCGATCGATGGGGTGATGAATTTAGCCCGACAACAGGCACGAGCCGAACTCGACCTGTTGCCAGACACTCAGTTTCCCCTCGAAGAATCCGGGGATTTATCGTGGCGCAAGCGATCGTTTCGCCTCAAAGATCGATTTCGCAAGACTGCCGATACGCCCAAAGGTCGGTACGTCGATGTCGATTTGTATCTGCCCGAAGTTTCAAATAGTCTTTCCCCAACGGGTCAACCGAATCCGACAATCGTTATTTCCCACGGTTTGGGGTCCGATCGGACAACCTTTGCCTATTTAGCCGCCCACCTCGCCTCCCATGGTTTTGCGGTGGTGGTTCCCCAACATCCCGGCAGCGATGCCCGACAGTTGGAAGCCCTGCTGACGGGGGCGGCGCAGGAAGTGACCAAATCGATCGAATTTGTCGATCGACCCTTGGATATTACCTTCGTCCTCGACGAACTCGAACGCCTCTCCAAGCAAGATCCTCAATTAAAGGGTCAACTCAGCTTGGAACGGGTGGGAGTTCTCGGTCAGTCTTTCGGCGGCTATACCTCTTTAGTCCTGGCCGGCGCGCCGATCGATTTCGATCGACTCGATGCAGACTGCGCCCGCGAAGAAGAATCTTGGAACGTTTCGATCTTCTTGCAATGTCGGGCGCTCGATTTGCCCAGGGAGAACTATCAGTTGCAAGACGATCGCATTGCCGCCGCGATCGTCATCAATCCGATCGACAGTGCGGTTCTTGGGCCCGACAGCCTCAGTCAAATCGAAATCCCGATCGTCGTGGTGGCTGGAGGAATGGATACCGTCGCCCCAGCCCTTGCCGAACAGATTCTACCGTTTACCTGGTTTAGGGCCCCCGAAAAGTATCTGATCTTGATGCAAACGGGAACCCATTTTTCCACCCTGGCCGAGTCCCCAAGCGAGGAAGGTGTCAGCATTAAGTATCCACCCGAAGTCATCGGACCCAATCCATTACTCGCCCAGCGCTATACGAAAGCATTCAGTTTGGCCTTTTTTCAAACTCACATTAACGGGCGATCGGAGTTTGAACCCTACCTGAGTTCGGCATATATCGACGCAATTTCCCAAGATCCGATTCCCATGGGTTTGTTGCGATTTCTCGATGCGATCGAGTTAGACGCGCTACTCCGGTAGGGTGTGGGACGCGGTGACACGGGGACGCGGGGACGCGGAGAGGGGGATATGGAGAGAACAAGGAGACAAGGAAGAATGCGCGTATCTTGCATTTACTCTCCCCCATCTCCCTCACCTCCCTCACCTCCCCCAACTCACCTTCACCAGTATCCTAATGAACTTGGCAGTTAAACTATCCCTTGCGATACTGACTCGGAGTCACTCCCGTGAATTCTCGAAAGTATTTACCGAAATGGCTTTGACTGTTGAACCCGCACTGAAGGGCAATTTCGGCGATCGCCATTTTTGAGTGTTTCAATAACGGTTTAGCCCGTTCGACTCGCTGCCCGAGGATGTATTGATGGGGCGACATTCCCATCGATTGTTTGAACAGGCGGCTGAAGTGAAATTGGCTCATCCCGGCGACAGCGGCGAGATCGGCTAATTTGAGACCTCGATCTAAGTTGGCATCGATATACTCGGATACCAGCAAGATTTTGCGATCGCCCAATCCCCCTTCATAGGTAGGCACGCGAGGCTGACTTGTGGAATACTCCCGCAGCAGGTGAACCGCCAGCACGTTAGCGAGGGACTCGATATACAGTTGTCCCACCCAACCCCCGCCTTTATGAAGTTCTGCCTGAAACAGCCGCAGCGTTTGTTCGAGTTGTCGATCGCGAACCCGAAATTCCGTGACGAGTTCTAAGCGGTTGGCATCTTGCTCTGTGGCTTGTTCGGCAACGGATTGTAAGAACTTGCTGGGCATTTGAATGTGGACGTAGCGATCTTCTCCTTCTGCGCAGCAAGAAATGGGAAGGTTGGCCGGGGTAATGGAAATATCGCCAGTGGAGTACAGTCCGGTGTAGCGGCGATCGCCCACCACTTGATGAATGCGATGGGGACGGGGGGCCAAACACAAGGCGATCGAATGCGCCTCCTCAGCTGCTAGGAGTTCGCTTGCACCCGGTGGCACTTGAAACTCTTCGACGAGAACCGGCTTCCAACCCAAAGTTTGGCTCGAAGCAATGGGATGCGGAATGACTCGATCGTCACAATTCACTCTGGAATTGACATCTCTCAAACCTTTTCCTGGAGTCTGAAATTGCTCGTTCATCGGTGTTTTCGCCTGACTTCAATCCCACTCGCCAAAACTCGCCGCAAGATTTTGACAATCGAGCAAGACTTAAGTATTTCCAAACGTTTAACTTTCGTATTGTGTAATTGTAGTCGATTGATTTACAAAACGTCATAACCCACGAGGTCTTGACAAATGGCAGACCGCTTATACCCAAATGCGCGTCTGAACCGATCTCAAAATCTCTTGAAGTGACCGCAACCGTTGTCCTATGAAATTCAGTCTATTTGCCAAATGGGCGATCGCGATCGCCATCATCACGTTGAGTCTTATGGAAGGTAAGAATTGAGAGACAACGTGTTACGCAACCTAGCGCTTCTTCCCAAACTTGCGTAGAAGAAAGATACACACACCAATAGGAATACTAGCAAAAGGGGAGGGGGAGGGTTCGGATACGGGTCTTGCAGATTCGACCGTTTCCGTCATGAGTTCGGGTATTTCCGGTACAGACTCGGGTAGGTCTGCAACCAGTTCAGGTATTCCGGATACGGGTTCGGGCATTCCCGGCACGGACTCAGGTAAGTCTGTGACAAGATCGGGCATTCCCGGCACGGATTCAGGTAGGTCTGCAACAAGTTCGGGTGCTCCCGGTGCAACTCCAGGCATTCCCAGCACAGGCTCAGGTAGATCTGTCACGAATTCGGGTATTCCCGGTACAAACTCAGGTGAGTCTGCGACAAGATCGGGCATTCCCGATTCTGATTTGGGGAGGTCTGCAACAAGTTCGGGTGCTCCCGGTGTAACTTCAGGCATCTCCAGGACAGATTTGAGCATTTCTGATTTAGATGCGGGCATCTCCAGGACAGATTCGGGCATTCCCGGCACCAATTCGGGCTTTCTCAGCGCAGATTCATCAATTAGCTTGGAGCTTCTCGAAGCACCGAAAGCCACGGCTCCCGTCGTTCGATCGAGAAACACTTGCATTGGATCTGAGGTGAAATCAAACGAAACTCCATTCTCAAAACGCCAGCCATACACGTTATCGAGATCCAAATTCTCAACATCATACATTCCGGTGGCAGCACCCTCCCGATTGAGAGACCACCATTCATCGTTCGGACTGAGATTTTTCAGTCTTGCCCAGACTCGATTCGGACTCAAATCATCAAGGAGATCGTGACTATGATGCAAATCGCGAATACTAGAGGCTTTCTTGGTCGTCCCAGCTTTTGTATTACTTACTGTTGGTGCATTTTTAGGACTGGAGGAGGTCGCTTTATTAGGGCTGCCTAACATGCTGCCCATTTCATTCAAATCTACTGAGGAGATTGGGAGAAAATTAGTCAAATCAATTTTCTCCCAAAAAACGAGGATTAGCACTGAGGCTAACAGCCCTAAAACTCCAACCAGATTGCTGAAATTGTTAATGTTGCTGTTGTTGACAATATTCTTATTAATGTTCTTAATGTTGAAATTTGCAAACAGGTTAATAATTTTCCAATCAGAAGACTTATCGCGTCCAACCTGCTCGGAATTTCCTTCAGCACGACTTCTTTGAGACATATTTAGTTTGCCAGACTCAAAAATTATTTGTTTGCCAATTCCGATCAATCAGAAGTAGATGATTCGGAAGATTGAGACGGTGACTCTGGATTAAAGAATTTGAATTCGAGGCCCCTTTTATCAATCCGCATTCCCAAAAACAAAACAGCTCCTAGCGAAACAATAAAAACAATAGAGAAAAAGTTGCCTGAAAAAACACTCACATTTGTATGGTTTTTCTCTGTATGATTTTTCTCTGTATGGTTTTTCTCTGTATGGTTTTTCTCTGTATGATTTTTTTCATCTCGACCGACAATTTTCACATTCTTTCCTCGAGCAGACTGTCGAGGTTTACTATCATTTGAAGAATTCTTAGCCACAGCTTGTTCTAGATGATTGTGTTTGGCAAACAGAAAATCTGCAACTCTTGTTGCGTTATACAAAATTATCAGATTGGACAACATCTTATGGGAATCACATGTAACGAATTGACTCCCAATAGCAACTGCATTTAGTTGGAATAAAACCTAAAAGCTATAAACTTCCAGATATCCAAAAATGCCACAATGTCATAATATTAACCCAAAAATCTTAAGAAACAATAACCTCTAATGCAATTATCCTAATGTTTGGCCTTGCACTAGAATCAAACCAGGCTAAAGTCAGGGTTTACTGACATTTTGAGCAATCGAGCTTTGACTAATTGTTTTGAAGAGAAGTTTCAAGTGCAGACATTAAACTTCTTGAGATCTTGAGAAGCAAATATCAACACCTGCGTTAACTTGCACACTTGATAACAAAGCGTACAACTCTATTATATATCCTAGTAAAAAATCCGGAGAAGTTGTATGGAAGAGTCATGCAACTTTTTTAGCGATCGAATCGTCTATCACGCTATCTACAGTCACAAAATGACCAAATTATGCCTTGAAAACGCTATCGACCCCCCGCAGGTTAAACTTTTATAACATTTCGTTTGAGTCCGTTAAACTACGTAGAAAGCGGCAAGAAAACTTTCACAAATTTAGTGAAACTATGTAGAAAACTGTAATAAAAATTTCACAAATTTAGCAAAATAATAGGAAACGAGCCACCTACTTCCTTCGCCACTCCCACGAATACGCTGGCTGAGAGTCTGCCCACACCCCCAACGCCTGGGCTTTCTCCGGCGCATCGATATCGCAAAATCGAATCTTCATTTCCTAGCCGTCGCGCACGACTTGCAACGTGTTGTCGTCATAGATACTGCCGGGTTTGACTTGCCAATATTGGGAAATCCCCGGCATCCCCTCAACTTCCATCGCCTCGATCCGTTTGGAAAATTGGTTTTGCGAGTGACTGGTAGTCGATCGCCAAACCACCCGCAAGATTTTGACAAAACCGCAAAAAATAGAGAGATTGCACCCGGCTTTCTTTCCTACAGTAGCTCCATAACAAGCTATTTCAGGAATCCGATTTATGATTGCCATACCCAAAAACGATTGTTTGCGCTTGGAAGTTCGGGAGTTTTTCAAACTGGCAATTCCCTTAGCCAGCGCCCAAGTTGCCCAGTCTGCTACCGGGTTTGCCGACACCATCATGATGGGGAGAATGGGACCCGAGGTGCTTGCTGCCGGAGGACTCGCCGCGATGATTTCCCTCTCCATGACGATCGGCACTAGTGGTTTCGTGATGGGGGTCAGTCCGTTAGTTGCCGAAGCTTTTGGTGCGGGGGAAAAGAATCGCATTCAGAAAATTGCTCGTCAAGGGTTGTGGTTGGCACTCTTGGTTGCCATTCCTGCGGCAATCGTCATGGGACATCTCGAAACCTGGATGATTCGCGCCGGACAAGCGAAATCCACGGTGATGCTGGCGGATACCTATCTCGATATTATGTTGTGGAGTTTGTTGCCGATCGCTGGGTTTGCCGCGTTGCGATCGACGGTTTCCGCCCTGTCGCAAGCCCGCCCGGTGATGACAATTATCATCACGGGTACGGTCTTTAATATTATTGCCAACTACGTTCTCGGCTTTGGAAAATGGGGCTTTCCCGCGATGGGGTTAGCAGGTTTGGCACTGGCGACGGTGTTGGCGTGGTGGGCGATGTTTGCCGCTTTAGCGTTATACGTCCTGCTGCATCCAGCTTTTAGAGAGTATCGGATTTTTCAAGAATTACACCGCATCCGACCCCGGATTCTGTGGCAGTTAATTTGGGTCGGCGTTCCCATCGGCATCTTCTCGGGACTGGAAATGGGGTTCTTTATGGTAATTACGTTCTTGATGGGGAGGTTAGGGACCGAGGCGTTAGCCGCACATCAGGTGGTTTTTCAAACGATTGCCGTCGTCTTCATGATTCCTCTGGGCATCTCCTACGCCACGACGGTACGAGTGGGACAATGGCTGGGACGGCGAGATTTAGTGAGTCTCCAGCAAGCAACCTGGGTGGGAATCGGCATCACTACCGTCTTTGTCATGGCTGCATCGATCGCCTTTTTACTCTTCCCCAAACAGATTGTCGGTCTTTACCTGGACGTGCAAAATCCAGAGAATGCGAATATCGTTGCCTTAGCCGTACCGCTTCTGGTAGTGGCGGCGATCGCTCAAGTTCTCGATGGTTTCCAAAAAGCCGTGTACGGTTCGCTGCAAGGCTTGCAAGATACCCAAGTCCCGATGGTGTTGAACGTGTTGGGCTACTGGGGTGTCGGCATCTCCTTGGGTTACGGTTTGGGCTTTGGATTGAACATGGGTAGTGTGGGATTGTGGATCGGGCAGTCGGTGGCAATCGCCGTCGTCGCCGGACTCTTTATCTGGCGCTTCTACCGACTGATCCAACAACGCAAACGGCAGTCCGATTTTGAAGAGTTCGAGGATTGCACGAACGTTTAGAGGGTCAATAGTGCCTCAGAACTTACGGTTAATGCGGGCATCTCGCCCGCTCGATCGGTATTTGGGAGAGGATTTTGTTAGGGGCGATCGCATTACGGAAATCCGATAGACGTTCCATACTTCACCCTTTCTCCTATTCTGGTATTGCCGATCGATCGATGAGTGTCGAGGCAACTGAAAGATTGAATTCTTGGGGTGTTTCTTGTACGTCAAAATCGACGATATAGCGCTCGTACTGGGCAAAAAGTTTCTGTTTTCGTTCGATCAGTTCGTCAATGACTTCTCTCATCTCCCGTCGAACCCGATTCTCTGTTTTGGGAAAACTTTGGTCGATCGCTTGTTCGATTATCGATGGACGACTTTCTTCCGATAGCAGACTCAAGTTCCAAGCCAAAACGGCAATATCGAGCAATTTCATCCGTTGGGGGAGAGTCATCCCACTTTCGACATAAGGTTCGACAAATGCCTTCAACACCTCAGACATTTTAACTTCACCTTCGGGGTTAATCTTCATGCCGCCAAAGGTCTCTTCTCCGAAGTTTTGTTGAACCCTGCGTTCTAGCTTTTTCAAGGCTTTTTGCTGGTTGACAAGTTGGCTGAAACCCTTCTTTTTCTTTGCCACGATCGAATCCTGCCCGAATTAGGATATATTATTTTAGCATTGGCGATCGACACCCGATCGTTATGCATCGACCATTGACATTCCTTGACTAAAAACCCTTACCGCTTCGCCAAAATTAGTTTCACCCATTAAAATGCAGCGTTTGAGGAGATCGATATCTAAGGCTTCTAATCCCGGTAGCTGACTCCGAACCACTTCTCGATATCCTGTTTCTTTCAGGTGGTATAACCGCAACGTACCATCTTCCCAAAACCAAACCTCTGGCACGCCTAACGCTTGATATTTTGGCAATTTATGCAGTCCGCCACTAGTATAGACAACCTCAATCGATAAGTCAGGAATGGACTTAGCTTCTCCCAAACAAAATGATTTATCTGCTTGAGTTGAGGCTTCTCCTAACTTCTCTTGCGTCATCGAACCCGAGGGATAAAACTGAATCCCGCGCGTTAGTAAAAATGTGGTAATGAGGTAACCGATAATTTCCGAAAACTGTTTGTGTTGAAATCCGGGCATGAGAATTTCGATCGCCCCAGCAAAAAAAGATAACTTTATCCCAGGTGAGTCTTCCGAAGCTTGTTCGATTAACTTAAATTGCTCCCAGTTACCACTTAAGATGACTCGTTGGTCTAGAGTCTCTCGTTCGAGAACGTTTATCATAAGACAATGCAACTAGCTCTCAGGCTTTAGGATAGCGTACTTTGAGATGATTAATGCCCGATCGAGATATTTCTTTTCGACCTTGTATTTTAGCTAAAAAGACCACATTTGTTGCAAGATATAAAAATAAAGCATAGGAAAAAATAGATTCAAAAATCCAATGAGGAGGTTGTCTGGAGACATCCATCAATTGAGCCTGGAGAAAGCAGTAACAGGCTTCTCCCTGCTTTGTTCCCATGCAACTTGCCGGACTCGATAAAATAGTTAGCACTTGAAAAACGAGCATCGCACAGAATAAATTGAGCTTAAATCGGATAAATGTCTTTTTCCTAAAAAGAAAGCTCAAGATATAGGCAAAAAATAAAGGGTACAGATGGATAATTGTCAAGCCGTAAATGATGGCTCCATTAATGGTAAATGCGGCTGCAAAAAAAATAATAATGCTAGCGAGAAAATAAACTAAGGAATAGATAGAAAATTTCCCAGTTCTAATCCAATCTGACATCTTTTTTATTTTTGCTTTCTTCTGAATAAACACTACTGAGCAAGCCAAACACAATAATTAAAGCGAAGATGCCATTAAACCAACGATCGCCCTGTTCTACAGTTAAACTTTCTAGTCGATCGTTTAGTGCTTTCCTTAATAGCTGAATATCGGTCGCTAAATTAAAAACTATTCACGGTGATTGAGAATATCGATAATTTCCCAAATTCCACCGATCGAGAACAAAATTGCGATCGGCACAGCGAACCAATTACTATTCTGTTCGATCGTTAAATTCTTTTGCTCTGGACTATTCAAAAAATCTTCAATTTCAGCAACTCTTTTTTCTTGTTTTCCTTTGGCAAACCAATGGAGATTGGTAAAATTAACACTCCCCCGATCGGTCTGGAGAACCACTCGGTAATTACCCTTTCTCCGTTGGAGTCTCGCGCCTTGGAGTTCTTTAATTGGGGTGAGGCGATCGCCAAATATTCCCGCATTTGTGAGTTGGCAAGTAACCGGACGATCGAGATTGGGGCGATCGCACTTTAGCGTTTTTACACCAGCGAAAAGATGCAGTGTCAAAAATCCAGCAGCAACCAGCCCAATTCCGTTGAAGAGTTGAGTTTTTTTAGCAGCCATCGATCGAAATTATCTCGTTGAAATTATTTTTAATTAGGGCTTGTCGAACGAACTCGGCTAGGGCCGAAAAATCATTGAATAGAGAATTCCCTCCAATCCCGAATGGAGGTGAGTTGCCCGCCCTCGATTTGTCATATTGAGTTTCTGCGCCAGATTCAAACTGGGAATATTTTCCGCACTCGCATACGCCCGCACTTCCCCAATTCCCGAAGTTTGCAAAGCCCCTAATAATCCCTGCATGGCTTCGAGTGCGTAACCTTGGCGGCGATCGCCCGCGTTAATGCTCCAGTAACATTCCACCACATCGGCTTTGTAGGGAGAAAAGCCGCAAGAACCCACGTAGCGATCGCTTTCGGCAAGGGCAATGGCATAGGCATCCACCGGATTTTCCGAATCGTATGCCCCCAAGACGTAGTTAAACAGTTCCGTCGCCCCAGCTTCGGTCGTTTGGGCATCGTCGAAAGCGAGATATCGGGTAGACTCGCCATCGAGCATAAACGTGAGGTACGCCGGTAAATCCGATGGCTGAAACTGCCGCACAACCAAACGTGAGGTGCGAATGGGTAACGAGATACTCATTGTTAAACAGGGAATAGGGAACGGGGAACGCAAAGGTTCAAGATTTCTAACTCATGCACGTACGTAGCGTTATATCTTCTTGCTATCCGTTAAGTGGCAGATAAAAAGCGATCGCCTTTTATAGAATGATTTGTCGAATAATTTCTGGGTTTCTGCGGTCGATCGGTTGTCAGCCCGCTTATTCATATCTAGGATAGCGATCGCCTAATTATGCATCCCAAGTTTTAGGGGCTTGGGGAGCGTGGGAGGCAGGAGGAAAGCAATGAACGATGAATAATTTTTCCTCATCTCCCTCATCTCCGCGTCCGGAACGTCTCCCGACAAACTATCCCAGGGAAGAACTCAAATTCTCGAAGAGGACGTTTCGACAGAATCTCGATCTCTTGGCAATAGTTCCGGTTCAGCGATTTATTAGGTAGCTTCATACAAAAGAGTAATGTGTGTTACAGTTAATGTAAGCTAAGTTTCAAACGAAACTCAATTAAGGCTTGAGATTTTCGCTACAAAATCTACATTACTTAGGCTTTTAAAAGAATCAACTAAACTAAGTAGCTTTTGCTGCATAATTTTTTATTGAAGGCAAATAAGTTACGTTACGAGTTCAAGAATTTCACAAAGTTGGTGCAAGTTTTTTGCGTATAGATAAATTTTGAGATTTTAAAGAGGTTTAATAACTTCAATTGAGTCTTTTGAAGTTGAGTGTTTGCGAGTTTTTTTAGAATAAAAATTAATTAAATAATGACGATCGAAAAAAAAACGGCTTTAGTCTACTGTGAGAATCAATTTGGTTTAGTAGACGGAAAAACTGCATCTGGATTGGTTCGCCACTCTGAAATATATAGAATTGTCGGAGTGATTGATAGTTCGCTAGCGGGCAAAGATGCTGGGGAAGAATTAGGGGAAGAAAAGAATGGTATTCCCATTTTTTCCAATTTATACGATGCTTTGAGTCAGCTTTCTGAGGTTCCGAATTGTTACATCTATGGAAAAGCTCCTTTAGATACTTATCTCCCTCTTGAAGAACGGCTTCTAATCTTAGAAGCCATGAAAAAAGGAATGGATATCATCAACGGTCTTCATCAGTTTTTCTCCGAAGATTCGGAATTTTTCTATACAGCCGCCCAAAATAACGTCCAAATTCAAGACATCCGCAAACCTCCACAATTAAAAGATTTGCACGTCTTTACGGGACAAATTTCTAAAGTCAACGTTCCTGTCATCGCCATCTTAGGAACTGATTGTGCTTGCGGGAAAATGACCACCGCAATCGAACTCAACAAAGCTCTAAATAATCTCGGTATCAAGTCAGTTCTAGTCGCGACAGGTCAAACTAGCTTGATGCAAGGAGCAAGGTATGGCGTATCGATGGATGCTCTGATTTCCCAGTTTGTCATCGGTGAAATAGAACACTCGATTATTCAAGCGTTTGACAACGAAAGTCCCGATATCATTTTAGTTGAGGGACAGAGTGCGGTGAGTCATCCCGCTTTTATGAGTTCTCTGGGTATCTTGAAAGGAAGTATGCCTGATGGTGTTATCCTCCAACATCCACCTGGGAGGAAATTCCGATGTGATTTTCCTCATTTAGTCATGCCAACTGTGGAGAGCGAAATTCAATTGATTGAAGCGATTTCTCAAGCTAGGGTGATGGCGATCGCATTAAATCATGAAAACCTAGCCGATGAAGAAATTATAAAAACTATAAATAATTACGAGCAGCAGTTGCAATTGCCGACGACAGATGTATTGAGCTATGGATGCCAAACACTCGTTCGAGCATTAGGCGATCGTTTTCCAAAACTGAATTTAAAAATCAAGCAAAATAAGTTAGATAACATCCCTGTCTTGGCAACAATCTAGATTCAATCTTCAAGAGAAAATTAATGAAGTTGTTCGCGCCAAGGATAGAAATTTCCCTATCTAAAATACGAGAAAATACCCAGATGCTATCCAAACTTTATGGGCAGAAAGGTATTTCTCTGATGGGAGTTTCTAAAGCGGTACTCGGAGAACCTTCTATTGTCGAGGCGATGATTCAAGGCGGAGTTAGATTTATTGCCGACTCTCGCATTGAAAATATCCAAAAAATGAAAAATGCAGGAATATCAACCCAGTTCGTTCTGCTCCGCACTGCTTTAAGTCAGGCTGAATCTGTTGTTAAAAGTGTAGACATTAGCCTAAATACTGAGATCGAAACTCTTAAGAAAATTTCCTATTATGCCAAAGCTCAGAATAAACATCATCAGATAATTATTATGGTGGAGTTGGGCGATCTGCGTGAAGGAGTACTTCCTGGCGAGCTGTCTCAATTTATCAGAGAAACTCTTTTATTGACCCATATCAAAATTGTTGGAATTGGCTGTAATTTGGCTTGTCATGGTGGAGTAAAGCCGGACGATAAAAATATGCACGAACTCTCTAAACTGGTGAATTTTGTCGAAAAAGAATTTCAGATTAGTTTAGAAATAGTTTCAGGCGGAAATTCGGCAAACTATGAGTGGTATAACTCTACTGTAGATGTCGGCAAGATTAACAATCTTCGCCTGGGTGAATCGATTTTTTTAGGTTGCGAAACGCTGAACCGAAAAGCGATTCCCGGTTTACATACCCATGCATTCCAACTTGTTGCCGAGGTGATCGAGTCTAAGAAAAAGCCATCCATCCCATTTGGGAAAATCTGTCAAGATGCTTTTGGCAATGTTCCTAGTTTTCCAGATCGAGGAATTTGTCAGAGAGCGATTATTGCTTTGGGAAGGCAGGACATTTTGGCATCTAGTTTGAAATCGAATAATCAGCTAGAAATACTAGGATCTAGTAGCGATCGTATGATTCTCGACAGCACAAACCAAAATTTACAGGTTGGAGATGAGGTGAATTTTAGCCTGGATTACGGGGGTCTTCTAGCTGCGATGACTTCTCCTTTTATTAGAAAGCAATTTATTAATTGTAATAGCCATCTGGCAGCCTGAAAACTTAAATATTGGAGACTTTTGGCAATATTGAAAAGCCATTTCTCCCCCTGCTCCCCCTCTGGAGCGTCCGGAACGTCTCCCGACAAACTATCCCAGGGAAGAACTCAAATTCTCGAAGAGGACGGCGATTTTGTGGGTTTCTGCTTGCATGTGGCGAATCTCGCTGACTGTATCCGCAGCACTGAGATTGATGTCGTTCATCGCCACGGCAATTTGTTCGATCGCATCGAGTTGTTGCTGGGCATTGCCGGCCATTTCGCGTGCGGAAGTGGTAATTTCGCGTACGGCATCTTGGACGCGATCGAAGGTCAGAGCAGTTTTGCGGACGATCGCCTCTCCTTCCCGAGCAGTTGCCGTTCCCGATCGAATGACAGTCGTAGTTGCTTGAATGGCACTTTCGAGATCGGCGACGATAGTTGTAATCGTCTGGGCCGATTGTTGGCTTTGTACCGAGAGTTGGCGAATTTCGCGGGCAACCACTCCAAATTCGCGCCCGGTTTCTCCCGCGCGGGATGCTTCGATATTGGCATTGAGGGCCAGGACGTTGGTTTGAGAGGCGATATCTTGGACTAACGTGGAAACTTGTCCGATGCGGGCGGTTTGCTGACCGAGTTGCTCGATATTATCGGCCATGCGACTCACTTGCTCTCGTAACTCCACCACTCGATTCAAGGTTTCTTCAACGAAGTGAGTTCCCCCATCGGCGATCGCCAAAACTTGAGTTGCCCGTTGTGCCGACTGTTCCGAATAGTCGGAGGATTGATGGGAAGTTCCCCTGAGTTCTTCGATGGTGGCGGTGGTGCGATCGACCGATTGTGCTTGTCCTTCGAGACCCCGTTCTTGTTTTTCGATCGTCCCTTGAATGCGAGCGAGATAGTGGGTGACAGTTTGCAGGGTTTTCCGCACGCTTTTGGCTACTCGCTCGTTCATCCGATAAAACAGCAGCAGCAACAGCAGATTGAGCAGAAGAGTCACCAGACCGATGAGGATGATATTGTTCACTTGTTTGCGAGAAAAGGCTTGGGCGGCAAAAACCGTATCGTTGCAAGTGTCCCAAAAGATTTCGCTCGCTTGTAGAAGTTGCTCTCGATTGTTGCGATCGGCTCGATACTCGCGCATAATTTGTTTGAGTTCTTGCCAGTCTCGATTGAGTTTTTGTAATTCGTCCCAGTAGTCGGCGTTGGGAGAAGTAAGGATATTTAAGTCCGAATCTCCTCCCTGGAGAGCGTTTAAAATGCCATCAAGTTCTTCTATGATGTCATCTTGGGGAATATTCATTAACTCTAGCTTGCTCAGCCGTTGGCTTTTTCCTCGGACTACACCGATATAGTTAACAATTTTGACATTTCTTTGAATTTTGACTAACCCGAAATAAGCGACGCTAAATTCAAGGCTAGAAATCAACAAAACGCCGAGCGAACAAGCACGAATTTGTCTAAAAACGCCCATTTTTAATAATTGATGATTCTGTCGATCGAGCCACTCGATCGATTAATTCTCGAGTAGTTTTAATAACTCTACCTCTGAAAGCACGGAAATCCCCAGCTTTTTGGCTTTTTCTAACTTCGAGCCGGGAGAGTCTCCAGCGACTAAATAGTTGGTTTTAGAACTTACAGAACCCGTCACTTTTCCCCCAGCCGCTTCGATTTTGGCTTTGGCTTCCTCTCGCTTCAAATTCGGCAGGGTTCCGGTGATGACAAAGGTTTGACCGGCTAGAGGCGATGACGGTGGAGAGGGCGAAGAGGTTGCCGCTTCGAGTTGCAGACCGTTCGATCGCAATCGCTCGATGAGGGTTTGATTTTCTGGCACTTGGAACCAGGCAACAATCGACTTGGCAATTTCCACACCGATGCCGTAGAGAGATTCGATCTCCGACTCTGAGGCGTTGGCAAGGGCGGTAATGTTGGGAAATCCGGCAGCGATCGTGGCAGCATTAGTACTGCCGACGTGGCGAATGCCCAAACCGTAGAGGACTCGCGCCCAAGGTTGCATTTTCGAGGTAGCGATCGCCCCAATGAGTTTTTCGGCAGATTTTTGCCCCATCCGTTCCAAGGCGGCGACTTCCTCCACCTGCAAATCGTATAAGTCCGCCACCGACTGCACCAATTTCGCTTCTGTTAGCTGACGGGCTAATTTTTCCCCCAATCCGTCGATATCCAAAGCCGGACGACTGCCCCAATGGGCGATCGCCCCCCGAACGATCGCCGGACAGATAGGATTGACGCAGCGAGTCACCGCCTCGTCTTCGGGTTTGACGACGGGTCGATCGCATTCGGGACAGTATTCGGGAAATTGATAGGGCTGCGCATCTGCCGGCCGCAAGGCACTCAGCACCCGCACCACCTCCGGGATAATTTCCCCGGCTTTGCGAATTTCCACGGTATCGCCGATGTGTAAGTCGAGTTCGGCAATGCGATCGCGATTGTGCAGGGTTGCCCGCGCCACCGTCGTTCCCGCTAGCACCACCGGTTTGAGTTCCGCCACGGGAGTCAGCGCCCCGGTCCGGCCCACCTGCACCGTCACCGATTCCACTTGCGTCGGCACTTCCTCGGCGGGATACTTGAGAGCGATCGCCCATCGGGGAAACTTATTCGTAAAGCCCAACTCTTCTTGAAGCGCCACGGAATCGAGCTTAACGACCACCCCATCGGTCATGTAGGGTAAATCGCGGCGATCGCCATCCCAGCGATCGTAATATTCTCCCACCTCTTCGACTCGATCGCATCGCTGGCGGTTCGGGTTCACCTGAAAACCTATCTGCTTCAAGGTTTCGAGGGAATCCCACTGAGTTGGAACTTCCCCCAAATCTCCTTCGGGAACGTGGAGTGTATAGGCAAAAAAGTCTAAATTTCGCCGCGCCACAATTTGGGGATCGAGTTGGCGCAGGGTTCCGGCCGCAGCGTTGCGGGGATTGGCAAAGCGGTTTTCCCCTGCGGCTTCCCGTTCTCGGTTGATTTGCTCGAAAATATCCAAACGCAGAAACGCTTCCCCCCGCACTTCGACAATATTGGGCGGATTCTCGGCATTCAAGCGCAGGGGAATCGAGCGAATGGTTTTGACGTTTTGGGTAATATCCTCCCCTCTCACCCCGTCTCCTCGAGTTGCCCCCCGAACGAGTAACCCATTTTCGTAGGTGAGCGCTAACGCCAAACCGTCAATTTTCAGCTCGCAAACATATCCGGGTTCTGCCTCTGGAGACAAACGCCGCCACCGTTCTTCCCATACCGCCAGTTCTTTGAGGTTAAAGGCATTTTCCAGGCTGTAGAGGGGGATGTTGTGGCGGATCGAGGTAAAGCCTTCTGCCGTGCGATCGCCCACGCGCTGGGTGGGACTGTCGGGAGTCACCAGGCTCGGATACTGGGCTTCGAGGTCTTGCAACTCTCGATAAAGGCGATCGTACACCGCATCTTCCATAATCGGCGCGTCCAGGGTGTAGTAGGCGTATCCAGCCTGTTGAAGTTGCGATCGCAGTTGTGCGGCCCGTGCTTGTATCTCTTGAGTGAGCTGTTCCACCGTCTTGTCGTCCTCGAAGGAAATTTTTCCTCTGTCGATCGTACCCAATATTGGAGTGATGGGGTGATGGGCAGATCTGACAAGGGTATGTTTTTTAGCTCCTGCGGAAATGGAGGAGAAGACCGGGGAGAAAAACCCTTAAGATTGTCAACATCACACAACTAAATTTCAGAGGTCATCTATAAAGTAAACCTTAAGCTCGTGTAGGGTGAGCAGTAGGAGAAATTACATCAGTATATCCTCCAGTTCATTCGTCAATCTGCCATTGCCTACCGTGTTTTTGTGAGGTCAAGCCTTCTTAATATTAACTTTATAAATGGTCTCTCAGCAGCTACAGTTGAAAGCCTAGGAAAAATGGGCTTAATTTCCAAACTAACTTATTTTTTAATACTAACGCAACAAAATCATTACGGCTGGGATTAAACTGCTCTTTTATTTTTTTGTATTCACTCCAATTCATATTTCCTTGACAGAGTTTTTCTAATACATAACTGGAGAATTCTGGCTTCACCTCATGTCGCTGAATTTGCTGAATTGAATACCTTCCATCTGTTACCAATAATCCTAGGCCATGTTGGGAACAATATGCCTTTAAAGCAGACCATTTAGTTAGATTTTCTTGTAGCGCCATCTTGAAAACTGGTTTTATTTCGGTAATTATTCCTGTTCCATTTTTAAGGACAAATAAAAAATCAGGGTAATAAAAATAACTATTTTTTTTATAATTGTAAGGTATTCTTACTGGCTGCTCTTGATAAAATATAACGTCATTACTATATTCTAGACAAAGTAAAAAATTCATTTCTAAGCTTGACTCGTACTGAACTAGCCTACTTAGTTTTTTGCTATAAAAACTACCTGATATCCCCTCGCCATCTAATGAAACTTCACGTTTTCTGCTAAACGATCTAAAATCCATCTCTTTCAATAACTGTAATTGCTTGGGATAAATTATGTAAGACAATAATGCTTGAAAGTCTGAGAGCAACTTTAGTTTTTTATAATTCTTTCTTTTTTCAGCTTCAAACTGCTGAAATATTTTTTTAGCCTCTTTTAAAATTTTCTCTCTACTTTTCTTTTCTGGATAGGTCAGGTATGCTACAAGTGGAAAAGCATGAGTTTTTTGGGGCAAGCAAGATAAATAAATTCTACAAAAATCCAAAAATCTCTCTACAGAATTTGGTTCTTGTGGTCGAATAATTGACCTTAAAAATATAAGTAATTCAGCACAAGGAGCGTTTATATTATCGGCTTTAATTTGTCTTTGTCCCTTAAAGTATAGTTTCCTGTGAGCTTTACCTAAAAGTTGACGGATTCGTTCTCTAGAAACTCCAAAAACTTGACCAATAGCAGCAAGTGTGGCAGCCTTTTCACCTGTCAGACCATACCTTAGCTCAATAATTTGACTCTCTCTATCTTGCAGAGCTTCTAACTGCGCTTGTGCAAGATATTCTAAAAAGTCTAATGTCATAATACGCTATCTATCGAGGTCAGTTATACGGTAAGCATTTAGTACATATTGAGGATAGGTTTTGATATCTAAATCTTAGTTATAGTCATAGGTGTGGGTTTGTTCGACCAAAATTTTGAGACTTGGATACTCGAGCCAATTAAACCCGTTTCTACAATTGTTGGAATTCATAGACTGGAGAATGGCTATAATTAACTTTAATGTAAGCATTTAGGTATCATATACGAGGAAAAACGATGTAAGGGCGGGTTTAGGAATATCTTGAGAGACTTACCCAAAATTTAAAGTCAAAACCCGCCCCTACCCATTGTTACCCCAGCAGAATCTGAAATGGAACCTGAATCCTTATACTTTAACTCAATTTAATCACAATTATATTCACAACTTTTAAATATCTTTAACCTTGAGAAATAATTCCTATTGCTAAAAGCTGATAAACCTAATCCATTATATCTAAATCTAAGATCGAATCGGTAATATCCAGAGTCAAAAAGCGATCGTCTTCCGTTATCTTTTCGATGGAATTGAGGTTTTGAGATTGGTTTTGAGGTGGGTTTGTGGACGGGTCTGGTAACGGGGTTTGAGATATGTTAGAGAATAGAGAATTATCCACCCGATCGCCTGGGGACTGATTTAAATTTGAGGCGTTGAAATTAGAAGAGTTAACATTCGAGGAAAAAAACCGGATGAATTCCATAAAATTGCAACGATCGCCTTGATTCTCTAAAGTCTCTGAAGATTGATGGAGTGCCTGTTCTTGAATCACGGGTAAGGCGCGATCGTACAGAGTCCGAAACAGATCGGAGACGATCGTTCCCTCAGTTGCCGTCGGTACTTCAACGTGAATGGCAAACGTGCCGTCAAGTTTCTTTTCCATGGCTTGAATGGCAATTTCTACTCCATCCCGTTCTGCTCGCATTTGTTCTTGTAAAACGTGGAACGCCCGAAAAAATGCCTCCCATTCAATGCCGCGATCGAAGCTCAATTCCACAGTTTCGATCGCCTGTTGGATAAACGAGGCAAATTCCCCAGGGGCTAAGTTGCGAGTTGTATCGTGGGGGAGGCGATCGCGAAACTGAAGCGTACCTCGATCGTAATAGCTGCGCTGGTAGGCGTAGTCGCACGTTACCCCTTGTAAGACGATCGAAGATCGAACGCACCAATCCTCAATGCACGCCCCCGTCAAAATGGCTTCACTAAAATTGGTGTCGAGTACCTGAACTTTGCTCAAATTCGCGCCGATGAGGTTGGTGCCACAGAAATTGGCGCGGGTGAGGTTCGCCCCGCTTAAATTCGCCCCACTCAAGTACGCCCCACTTAAATTGATGCGCGTCAGGTTTGCCCCCACCAGATTTGCCCCGATGAAGTTCGCCTCGCTGCTGCTGACTTCGCTCAAATCCGCTCCCATCAAGTTCGCGCCGCTAAAATAAGAGCCGATCGCATTTGCCTGAGTCAGGATCGCTTCGCCGAGGTGGGCGCGGGTGAAGTTGGCGCGGTTGAGATCGGTGCGATCGAGATTGGCGCGGGTTAAATTGGCTTCTCGCAAATCTGCCCCCATCAAATGAGCCAGACTCAAATTCGCCTCGCTCAAATCCACTGCCCCAAGCTTTGCCCCGCTCAAATCTGCCCCCGTCAAGTGTGTGTTGTTGAGAATCGCACCTTCGAGATTCACTCGATGCAGATAACATCCCATCAAGTTCGCCCCACTTAAATTCGCACCTCTGAGGTTGTAGTCCCGCAGATCTGTGCGGCTGAGATCGGGGTGAATTTTGGGGTGTTCGGTTCTCCACTGATTCCAGATTTCGATCCCCCGTTCCAGGAGATCCAGATGTTTTGGGTTAGCCATCGAAAATTGAGCTTGCAAGAATAAACAACGGATTGACGGAATCATTGACTACAGCGAGCGAGTTGCACCAAAACGCTCGCTCGCGCACCAAATTTCGCGATTCTCTCCCAAATTGGAGAAACTTCAAACCTGAGTGTCAATTTCTCGATCGCGAGTTGCTAGATAACGGATCGAATTGTTCGGTTTCGAGCAATTCACCATACATCTATACGCACTTCACTGCCGAAAATCCGCACAAATGTCAGCGATCGCCTTGTTAGATCGGAAGCGACCCGCAGACTCGCAGCACTTCTCCCCTCAAAGGAGGCTTTGAGAGGTTGTTTGCCCAATGCCGATCGTTGTAGCGGCTTTCGATCGCGATCCATTCGTGACAAGTTAAGCAATTTTGTCGGGTGTCAAGTTGACGATCTTGAACGATAAAACCCCTTGCCAATAAAAGATTTGAGCGATTTCACTCTGGTGCGCGGGGGGTTTGGGGGGAGACCCCCCAACTCCGGGTTTTCGGTCGATTAGTGACTGGTTGACAAAGCCAAAACCACCTTAACTTGTCACCTATGATCGCGATCGGGTTTCCTCTCTCTATTACTTTTTGTTTCTTTTATAACAGTTCTCGTATTTGTGAGGTATATCCAGCACGGGCGGGTTTTGATAGTCAATCTCAGTCAGAGCATAGTTTGTAGCTAAACCCGCCCCTACATTTTTTGTACCTCATGACAATGAGAAACGCTATATCTATCGTTTTTAATAAAAATTATATCGATCGTTAATCTTACTCAAGCCAGGAGTCTTCTCTTAAGATAAAAAAGGTATGATAGTATAACCTCCAAAAATCTCGTTCGCAGACATCTCGAATCGAACTGAGCTTCACGCTAAAATCCAAACCGGTGATATCGCTGTTTTCTCAACTCATTTGTTGAAATATGTTAAAATATTCGGAGAATCGCGTATGTCTTCCCAGGAAAAAACAAACTCATCTCTTGTTAAAAATCCCTTAGAACGTTCTCACGAGATTCGCATCAAAACCACCTCAAAAATTTGGTCGTTTGCAACAGGAATGTTAGCCATTTGCATTCCCCTCTCAACCGCGACTGAGACGGGAGCGCTCCTTCCCATCTCCGTAATTTTGGGAGCAACAGTTGGGACGGCGGTTGTCTGGAATGCCAAAGTCGATTTATCGACCGATCGTCAGGCTTCTGAAAAAATCGAAGCGTTGGAAGGGCGAATTTCCGATTTGGAAACCATTATTACCGCTGAAGATATTAACTGGAAATATACTCTTGATTCCTCTTCTCCCCAAGCGATTTTAAGTCGTACGGCGGCGAGGATTGAAGCATCCAAGAATGCGCGATCGATCTCTGATGAAACCGATCGCCCCAGCTAGTCAAAATTGGGAGGAATTCTAGACTTTTTCCAATCTAAAAATGTTGGGGAAAACAGAAGTAAATACGCGAAGTCTCGATTTTTCGTTCTCTTCCCTTCCCCACATTTCTTAGCGCCACGCCGGACAGTTGAAATTCGAGCCGTGAGAGACAATCGGTTGGGGATTGGGATTCCAAGGAGTTGCAGTCTGGGAGGCGGCAACTTGGGGCGAAAGGAGGACGCTTTGGGGAATACGACCGTCTGCGAGCGGTGGGGAAAAATCGTTGCAAGATTCGATCGGAATGTAGCCCTCCGCTCGCTCTTCAAAGGGCACTCTAAACGCATCCAATCGCGGTGGGGGATTGTAGGCTGGGGGATTGTAAATTGAGGCATCCGATGGCCACACCGGAGATAGATCGGGAGGGGTGAGGTAGCTATTGGCCCGAGAGACAGCACCCGTCGTTCCTAAAGAAGGTAAAGGCGGTGGAGAGTTTGTGTTGAAGGGTTGCACGCCAACTCTACTTTCGCTGGGGGTCTTCAAAACACTTGCGGTTGCCGGACTACCCGAAACCGTCCCCGATACCGTCGAGCAAATTTCCCGTACCGACACCGCCCCGTTTACCAACCGCAAATCCCCATCGCTCGCACACCGAACGCGCACCGTCGTCCCCGTTTCGGCAACCACTACGTCATCGATACAGAGTCCGACATCCCGGTAAGCATCGAAGCGAAAGCCATCGCGGACGAAGTTGGCATCGCGACCTTCGACTCGGATAATCATTGCATCGGTGCAGGTGGATGCAGATTGCGCCCGCACGGGGGCGGTTGCCATCGGTATCAGGCTGCTGGCGATCGCGATCGACATCGATAATGAGAGATGCCGGGAAATATGGAGGTATTTCATAGGTCAAGGCGAAATGCAGAGCAATGGTAGTACGGGATGGCACGCTCTTTCGGGCGATCTTGGGGTTTGGGCAACGATTGCCCTACCCAAGGCGCGCGCGTGACTTCCCCCGCTATAGTATCGATACTATAGTACGGCAAAGTTCAGAAGGTGGGATTTTTCTAGGTGAGGCTCCGTGGCAGTCGGTCGTAAATACCAACCCCTGTTTGAATATCTGCGGCAGAAAGCTCAGTCCGAAGCGAATCGGTCCGAAGTGAGTCTGAGCTTCGCGCAAATCGAAATTTTAATCAATGCTGCCCTGCCCAACTCCGCCCGCACGCGCCGAGCGTGGTGGAGCAACCGCAAAACTGGAGCGCTGCAAGCTCGAGCTTGGATGGAAGCGGGGTACGAGGTCGAGACGGTGGATTTGGCAGCAGAACGAGTGGTGTTTCGCCAACCCCGTGCAACTTATAAGTTAGCTTGCAAGGGCGATACCGCCGTTTGGGATGGGGAGACGATCGCCGGGTTGCGCCGACACATGGGAATGACTCAATCCGAATTCGCCCGCCAATTGGGAGTGCGTCAGGCAACGGTCAGCGAGTGGGAGCGAGAAGTGTATCAGGTGAAAACTTCTACCTCCAAGTTTTTGAGTTTGGTGGCCGAACGGGCTGGATTTCGCTACGAGACGGAATCTCGATCGGATTCTTCTGAAAACCTCGATCGCTCTTGAAATTTGATTTTTAATTTTATATTGACATTATATACGCTAAAGGATAGAAGTAGTGTAGTTTTTGCAAAACTTTTCAACCCACAGCGACATGTCAGCTCCATCCTCAACAACTGAGTGATGGGGAGCGATCGCCGTGGGTTGGAGTTTCGTTTTATCCCATCCCACATCAGATCCCAACTGACAAATGGTATTAATTTCCACGCGAACCCACTGCCACGATCGCTGCCATAATCGCTGCCATAACGGGGGGCAACGCGCCAACACCAGCTTTCTCCAGCTCGATCCCGATTCCCCCGCCTTCAGCGCCCGCCTGGGAAATGCCGACGAACCCAATTCTGAGGAGATAAATATCGAAGATATCGATCGCCAATTAGACGAACAACCCGATCGCGAACGGATGCGCATGTTGCTCATCGGGTCTCCTCTCGGCGTGACGCGAACCATTCAAACCCTCGATCGCCTCAACTTCGTCGAACTCCATCGTTGGAGTCAATTTGTCAGCGCACCAGAACACCTACACCTCGATCCCAGACCAGGAGAAGTGTTGAGTATTTTGACCCGATACTGGCTGCGTCAGAGCTAATTAGAGCTTTCGAGAGCCTCGGGAGAGGAGGACAAGAGGGACAAGGGAAAATTGTGTATCTTGCATTTACTCTCCCTCATCTCCCTCATCTCCCTCATCTCCCCTCTCCGCGTCCCCGCGTCACCGCGTCATCTCCTTCCCCCATCTCCCTCTGGCAAAAGGCGATCGCCTCGCAGGGGGTGGCAATTTTTCCTTCGGCGCGGGCAATCTGAATTGCCGTTAACAGGCGACCGATTTGCGGTCCCTTGGGAATGTCGAGCGATCGCATTAGGTCTTTGCCGCTGAGGAGGGGTTTGGGGTGCGCCACCGGATCGTTGGGGTCGAGGTAACGATCGACTAAAGGGGCGATCGCATCTGCCGCAATTCCCGAGGCGAGGGCGAATACAGCAAAAGCGGGGAACAAGTCACCAATCCCTTTAAACCAGAAAAATAGCTCCCGAATCGATAAGGCTTCGATCGTTTCGGTGGAATTCGCTTGATTCCACACTGAGAGGAGAGAGACGACCCCGCGAATTTCCGGGCGAGAATACTTTAACCGTAAGAGTTCCTTTTCTGCCGATTGCGGGTCGGTGGCGACGAGGGTGGCGAGTTTGGCAATCGCAATTTGTGTCGTTCGCAAAGTCGAGCGAATTTCTCGATGCAGGAGAGGGGCTAAATCCGGTCCCAGGGCGATCGCCGTTTTCACTGCCCGATCGACCTGAGACAGCCGCGCGATGCCCTCTGCGTTGGCAGAAGGAAACCATACCGAGAGCAATCCATCTTTCCAGGCGCGAACCAGCCAGGGGGTTCCTTTCGCCGTTCCCAACAGGTAGCCGCATTCCGAGTTCACCCGTTCGGCTGCCACCCGCCCCAGGAGAGGGGCAAACTGACAAATGGCTTTTTCGGTTTCCGGTTCGAGGGTAAATCCCAGTTGGGCCGCCTGTCGGTATGCTCGCAGCAATCGCAGGGGATCGTCCTTGAGATTTTCCGGGGCCACCATCCGCAGCCAGTGGCGCTGCAAGTCACCGCGACCGCCGAGGGGGTCGAAGAAAGTCTCGCGATGGGGATTGTAGGCGATCGCATTGGTGGTGAAATCCCGACGGTACAAATCTTTTTCCAGGGTTTCCCCCTCCTGCTGGGCAAAATCCGCCGTTCCCACCTCAAACACGACGCGGGCGATCTGTCGTTGGGGATCGAGCAATACGAACCCAGCGCGATACTGTCGGGCTAGTTCGCGGGCGGTATCGACGGCCTTTTCCGGGAGAACGAAATCGAGATCGAGATAGTCCGAAGCGCGATCGAGCAACGCATCCCGCACCGCACCGCCGACGAGATACGCCGACGGGGGCAACCATTCCAAGCTGAAAGGCCAAGTTTGCGGGGAGAGTGCTGATACCATTGCCAACGGGTAAGGGAAAACGTTTAAGAGGGTGAAGAGACCCGAAGTTTAATGGTACATGCCCACCGTCACTTCGGGGGCTGGGGAGGCTGGGGAGGCTGGGGGAGATGGGGAGAAATGGAGGATAGAAATGACGCGGGGACGCGGGGACGCGGAGATGGGGAGATGGGGGAGATGAGGAGAAATGGAGGATAGACCTGCCGCGGGGACGCGGGGACGCGGGGACGCGGAGATGGGGAGATGAGGGAGATGAGGGAGATGAGGGAGAAACGCGAGAAACGCGAGAAACGCGAGAAACGGGGACAAGGGAATATTTGACTTCATCATTCATCATTTTTCCGAATTCCGCGCTTCCGAACTCCAAGCCGCCAAAGCTCCCGAAGCCTCCGTCCCCATTCTCGAACTGGCGTTAAGATATAAAGACGATTCCCTGGAGGTCGAACCATGTGTATTTGCGTCAACTGCCAATATGTCGATCGCTGTCAAACCTACCACGCTGTCGAGTTTCAACACCAACAGCCGCATCTGACGGACTCCCCAGACTTTGAACCCGTCGAACCCACCATCAACGTCAACATCCGTTCCCAGCAAGATATGGTCGAGATGGAATGGGATGTGGTCGGGTGCGAGAGCTTTAAACTCGAACAGGGCAAGTGGTCTAAATTGCGTCCGGGCGAGTTGGTGCCAACTTGAGGGTTACCAAGATTTGGGGCGAACATCTAGTTCGTATATCTAGTTCCAATCGTTCAAAGTCGTCTCTAGCGCTTTGTCCCAGACGATCGCCATTTTGTAAAACCCATTTCGATTGGGATGAATGCCATCAGGTAAGTCGTCTAAGTTGAAGATGGCATTCATCTCGACGAAATTGAGATGATGTGCCGAGTTCTCTTTTTGGGTCACCAGTTCTCGTACCCCTTGGTTGTAGTGCATCACTCGCGCGTTGATATGCGGTGTCGCAATTGGGGGGAGAGAGGTGACGAAGAGGCGTACCTGGGGGAGTCGGGCAAAAATTTCCTCAATCAAGCTGTTGAGGCGATCGAGGGCGATTTCAACTCGACGATATTGAATCACATCATTCGTCCCGATGGTGAGCAAAATAATATCGGGCTGCGATCGATCGAGCCACCCTTCGACTTCGCCGCGAATTCGATCGATCGTCCAGCCGGAATGTCCTTCGTGCTGCTTTTGAGGGAGAATATTGGGACCGTTGCTCAGGGAACCGACGAAGCGAATCGGGTATCCACGCTGTTTGGTCAGACGATACCACAAATCGGTGCGGTAGCCACCGGGAACTAAGTGACCATCGGTAATTGAATCCCCCAAAGGCATAATTTCGATCGGATTGGAGGGAGATAAAGACTCTGAAGAGTAAATCACGATTTTGAGTTGAGTGTTCGATTGAGTTTACAGAATTGTGCCTAACGCGACCGATCGCCCACCCTGGGGAAAGGAAGGGAGAACGAGTCAGGGTTTGAGCTTCCCATACACATCAGGCATAGATTACTTCTCTTAACAGCAAAGACCGATCGCGATCCGGAGATCGGATAGGGTTGAATTCCGAACGTAATTTGGCAGGCGATCCGATTCGCCAACTTGAGGAATCGTCACGATTTGT
>JAXHUC010000004.1:74973-86092 GCA_034189805.1 Cyanobacteriota bacterium | reverse complement strand
GTCGATTTCGTGGGCGGGTAAATCTTCCAACTTCAGCGCCAGGTAGTCCGCGCAATCGGATTGACCTTGAGTGGTGAGGTACTCCATCAGGGTATGAATCACCCGATCGCGCATCACCGCCTCAGAAGGATCGACGGCCTCCGAAACCATTTGCTCCCGCACTTGTTGCATGGCAGCCGAGCGACTGTGCATTTCGTTTTCTTCCCCTTTGGCCGATTCGACTGCTAGTTCCATGTCGATGGAGGTTTCGGGGGGCTGACCTTTGGCAAAGCTTTGGGCGCGCAGAATCACCAACTGTTGGGATTTGCGACCGGGAAGGGAAATGCGGCGCTTGGCGTACTGCTCGGTGAAAGCCATGTACTCGGCGAGTTCGACGCGGGTGCGGGGGGAGTAGTTTTCGGCAACGTCATGTTCCCGACGGAAGGCCCGCAGAACTTCCACGTAGAAGTTTTGTAAGAAATCTTCGATTAAGTTGTAGCGAGCTTGAAACCCGAATTGAGCTTTCGCCGGAGCGACGTGACGGTAGACCATGACGCTCAAGTTGCTGTGAAGTTCCACCCGTCCTTTTTGAGAACCCAGACCGTAGTAGGTAAAGATTTTGTTGAGCCGATGGCGGGCCAGGGAAATTTTCCAAGACTCGACCTCTCCGGAGTTTTGGATGCGATTGCTTTTGTCGCAAATGCGGGTAACTTCGCGAGCAATGCGTTCGGCGACGGCAGCAGCACTGCGGGAGGAGGATTTCAAACCCCCTTGCAATTCCTGGAGGACAAACTGAGCGAGGGCTTGAATTTCTAATTCATGTTCTGTTACTGATTCATTCGACACGTTAGAACTCCGATCTGTGGGTTGGGCGATCGCCACGGGGGTTTGGGTGGTTTGGACTGTGGGAGCAATGGTGGGGGCGGAGTTTACGAGTTTGGTTTTCATCCTGATTTACCTCGGGCAGCGCACTAAATTGAAGTGTTGGGAAGGTTGTTTGAATCTCAACTGTCCACATTTCAACTGTAGGATGCGCGCCCTTAGCGAGGGGGTCTGAAGTTGCCAGTATCCAAAGCGCAAACGGTAGAGGCTGCCACCTGAAGAATTAGCCAGCAGACGCACGTTGTCGATTGCCGAAAACTGCAAGGGGCTTAAAATTCGCACACCGCATATGGAGTAAAGGTTTGGTCGTTTTTGAACAACTAAATTTCTCCAACCGAAAAAAAGACGATCGCAAAATTGGATTGTGAAGATTTATCCAGTTGGGCGATCGGTACACATCAGTCGAGATCGAGCCAGTGGGCCACTTCGTCCCAACCCAATCCTTTGCGAATCACGTCGGGTTCGTTTCCGGTCAAATCCAAAATCGTCGAGACTTGATATCCCAGCTCAGATCCATCGTCTACAATCACATCCACCAATTTATCCCAGCAATCGAATAACTCGGCTTTGTCGATCGGTTCATCCATCACCGGCAACGTCGTATCATCGTCCTCTTTGGGTAAATATGCAGAGGTGGAAATCACGGGGTTGCCCAAGGCTTGAAGGATAGATAAGCACATCGGGCTGTCGGGAACGCGAATCCCGGTAGTTTTGCGTTTCGGGTCCATCACCAACCGGGGGACGAGTTTGGTGGCGGGGAGCAAAAATGTATAAGTTCCGGGAATCAAGTGCTTCATAATTCGGTACGCCCGATCGCTCACTAAAGCATAGCTGGCAATATTCGAGAGCGAGGAGCAAAGGAACGTGAGGGGTTTGTCATTGGAAAGTCGTTTGATTTGTCGAACCCGCTGCACGGCAGATTTAACGTTTAAGTCGCAGCCGATGGCATATACGGTATCCGTGGGATACAACATCACCGCACCATCGCCGAGTGCCTTCCCTATTCGATCTATTCGGCGTTCTTGGGGCGTATCCGGATGAATTTCGTAAATTTGTGCCATCGAAATAAGAGATTATAAATGACGGATGAAAAATTGCTTGCGCTCCCTAATCTTCCCACTTTTTCGATGACTCACCTGCGGACGAACGGTCAAGGTAACTCCGCCCGCGCGTGGGACGGAGCTTGGGCAGACAACCAACTGTCGGAACTTGACTACACCGTAGAGCCTAATCCTAGTACGTACTTCCGGATATTTCGCCAGTCCGGACTATTTACAAACCTCTGTTGTGAGGTGTGGGATAATGCCCAGACATCTTGGATTAGGTGGTGGAGGCGACGGGATTCATTTCCCAAACACTCAATCGCGAGGATTATCTCCAGTGCAACGAGTACCCGTAATTTCATCAGAAGGTATTCCATTGATGCCCACCAAACCGTCTCGCGCTCGTCGTTGGCTGCGTGAAGGGAAGGCGGTTATTTGCCGTAGCGACCTGAAAATCTTTGTGATTAAACTCACCCGACAACCATCGGGTATCGAAACCCAGCCGATTGCCGTGGGAGTAGATCCTGGCAAACTCTACTCAGGAATTGCCGTTCAATCTGGGCACTCAACCTTGTGGACGGGGCATCTAATCCTCAACTTCAAGCGCGTCAAAGAGCGCATGGAGACTCGGGCAATGATGCGACGCACGCGACGTTCGCGACGAATTAACCGTAAGGTTTCTTTCAGCCAACGCGCCCATCGACAGAAGCGATTCGATAACCGACACGGCTCTAAGTTACCGCCATCTATCAAATCGAATCGTCAACTCGAAATTCGGGTTGTCAAAGAATTGGCTCATCTCTACCCCGTCACTGACATCGTTTACGAGATCGTCAAAGCTGGCGGGTCGAAATCTTTCTCACCCGTCATGGTCGGTCAATACTGGGCGGTTTCCCAACTGAGTCAAACTGCCCACATCACCACCAAATACGGATGGGAAACGGCCAAGATGCGAGATGTTCTCGGTTTGACCAAAAGTCGGGAGAAATCAAAGCCGGTTTTAGAGACTCATGCCGTTGATGGGATTGCACTAGCAGCGACAGTCTTTAACAGGAGGCGAACAACTTACGGCTTTCAGACCAAGCTTGTCAGCTTCGAGAATGCCACTGTCACTTGCGCACCTTTTACCGTTGTGCGCCGTCCCCCAATTTGCCGTCGTCAACTGCACTTGCTGCAATTTACTCAGGGTGGGAAGCGACGAAAGTACGGTGGAACCACAACCCGACACGGTGTCCGTAAAGGGGATTACGTGGAGGCGACCCGTGCGGGAAAAACTTACCGAGGTTGGGTGAGTGGCGATACCGCCACCCAGGTGTCGGTTAGCGATCTTGACTGGAAAAGAATCGGACAGTTCGCAGCTCGGAAAGTCCGAATTCTCTCTCGTGCAAACGGGCTACTCGTAAAACCGTCCTAGAAGGATGGGATTTCAAACCCAAGGAAACTGATGACTAAACTTGCTTACTTGGAATGCCCGACGGGAATTGCCGGTGATATGTGCCTCGGAGCTTTGGTTCATAGTGGCGTTCCTTTGGAGTATCTCGTCGAACAACTCGATCGCCTGAAGATTTCCCGCGAATATCGCCTGCGATCGGAATTAGTCGCTCGCAATCAGCAGCAGGCGACCAAAGTATACGTCGATTTGATAGCCGATGGCTCTGACAATGACTCGGCTTCCGATGAGTCCGCAGATGCCGCCCACGAACGATCGCATCACCACCATCACCACCATCACCATCCGGCCGTTCGCCACCTGCCAGATATCGAAGCATTAATTAAAGGAGCGGATTTACCCGATCGGGCGCGGGATTGGAGTTTGGCGGTATTTAGAACCCTGGCGCGCGCAGAAGGAGCAGTTCACGGGATTGCGCCGGAAAAAGTTCATTTTCACGAAGTCGGAGCCACCGACGCAATTGTGGATGTGGTGGGAACTTGTTTGGGATTGGACTATCTGGGCATCGATCGCCTCTACTGTTCTGCATTACCCACGGGAGGGGGAACCATTCGCGCCGCTCACGGTTTGCTTCCCGTTCCCGCCCCAGCAGTGTTGAAGCTTTGGGAGATGAGGGAAGTGCCGATTTACAGTAACGGCATCGATCGGGAATTGGTGACACCTACGGGAGCGGCAATTGCCGTGACGTTGGCGAAATCCTTCGGCGCACCTCCACCGATGCGGTTGAAAAAAGTGGGACTCGGAGCCGGATCTCGGGATTTTGCCCTGCCGAATATTTTGCGATTGTGGATTGGGGAAGATGGGGAGAAGAAAGATGGACGCGGGGACGCGGAGATGGGGGGACGCGGAGACGAGGAGGAGAAGGGACAAGGAGAAACGCATTCCCATCGTACTGAGGATACAGAGATAGAGACGATCGCCTTGTTGGAAACGCAAATCGACGATGCCAGTCCTCAAGCGATCGGCTATACCTTTGATGCGCTGTTTGAAGTGGGGGCGTTGGATGTGTTCGCCCAGCCAATTGGGATGAAAAAGTGCCGTCCGGGAGTGTTGCTGAGTGTGGTGTGCCACCGAGATCGAGTGGCAGCGTGCGAGGCGGTTATGTTTCGGGAAACGACGACATTGGGAATTCGCCGATCGTTTCAGGAGCGATCGATTTTGGCGCGGGAAGTGCAAACGGTTTCCATCCCCTATGGAGAGGTGCGAGTGAAGGTGGCAAGCTATAGGAATGGGGCGATCGCCAACGTTCACCCGGAATATGAAGATTGCGCGCAACTGGCCAAACAGAATAATGCGAGCTGGCAAGAGATTCACCGACTGACGTTACAGTCTTGGCACGATATCAACAGAGGTCGATCGTCAGCAAGTCATACTCAATAATAATGACGGTGTGCTGGTTGTTGTTCGATCGATATCTGGAGTCTGATGGCATCGAGACTCGTCCCGAAAATTGCTGAAAGCTAACGGCTGATGACTCACTGCCACAATAGGGAAACCGGAGTTTGTGGGAAAACTCCGGTGCTCGATCGACTCACATTTCTAGTGTCTTGCCCGATCGCCAATTTGGCAGTCTCCCCCAAGGGTACTCTTCTCGCGCGATCGGCACCTTGATAAACATAAACATGCTGACGGCTGAATCCGGATCGCTCTATACCGCTTCGCGCTGGTTTATTTACACTACTGAAGAAATAAGTCTTATCCATTCCCCATTCCCCATTCCCCATTCCCCGTTCCCCATAGCTGAAAATGTGTAATGTAAAGAGCGCGAACTACTATATACCCAAGAGATGTCAAACCCGATACAGTAAAAGTAATAATACTTCATACGTTTGACAAATCAAGATTACCCATGCCCCTAGAGCAACTTTCTCGATCGAACTCCCTACAACCCGAAACAGCCTCTAAAACACAGACTAAAACACAACCGGAAAACTCACCTGCCTTCGATTTCGATATCACCATCGTCGGTGGCGGCGTTGTCGGCACTACACTCGCCTGTGCTTTGAAAGATTCAGGCTTGAAAGTGGGATTAATCGATGCCCAGTCTCCCGCACGAGCGGCGGCCCGACAACAAGTCTATGCGGTGTCTTTGCTCTCGGGGCGCATTCTCGAAGGCATTGGCGTATGGGAGAGAATATTACCGAAAATCACCACGTTTCGTAATATCTCCCTCACCGATTCCAATCGGGCAGAGGTGATGTTTGCCCCGACGGATTTAAAACTCGATCGCCTCGGCTACGTTGCCGAACATACTCCCCTGCTCACAGAGTTACAGGGGTTTTTAGCTGAAGCCGAAAATGTTAGCTGTGTCTCTCCGGCTCAGGTGATTGGCGTAGAATACCAAGACGATGGGGCGATCGTCGAAATAAAAACAGAAGATACGACAGAGAATACAGACAATGCAACTCAAAAACTGCGGACTCGATTGCTCGTCGCCGCAGATGGCTCGAAATCCCGCGTGCGCGAGGCGGCGGGCATTCGCACCCGTGGCTGGAAATACTGGCAATCCTGCATCACCCTGAAAGTGAAGCCCGAAAAACCCCACAACAATATTGCCTACGAGCGGTTTTGGCCTAGCGGTCCGTTTGCGATTTTGCCCCTGACTGAAAACCGATGCAATATCGTCTGGACTGCTCCCCACGAGGAAGCCAAAGCTTTGTCAGAACTCGATGACGATCGCTTCTTGGAAGAACTGCACCGCCGTTACGGCGATCGCATGGGGCGCGTTTCCATTGCCAGCCCCCGCTTTATTTTCCCCGTGAAACTGATGCAGAGCGATCGCTACGTCCGTTCTCGATTAGCACTGGTCGGAGATGCCGCCCACTGCTGCCATCCCGTCGGCGGCCAGGGGATGAACTTGGGTATTCGCGATGCAGCCGCCCTGGCACAAGTGCTAAAAACAGCGTGGCAGCAAGGGGAGGATATCGGTAATGTCAGGGTTTTGCAACGCTACGAACGCTGGCGCAAATGGGAAAATCTAGTCATTCTCGGATTTACGGATTTTCTCGATCGCCTGTTCTCGAATGGTTGGTTGCCCCTGGTTGCCGCGCGACGGTTGGGGTTGTGGATATTGCAAAATCTGTTTCCCCTCAAGCAGGTATCGTTGCGATTGATGACGGGATTGCTGGGGCGAACTCCTCAATTAGCACAGCGATAGAACTTCATTAAAACGCAAATCTTTGTCAGAACGGTCGATCGAGTCTAATGGCTTCGATCGACTTTTTTATAGCACAACTCATGTCATGTTTATTTGACATTATGGGTGGATACCGAAGGCGGGATCGCCTTCGTAAAGTTATAGATTCATGACAATACGATCCCCGTTTTGCCCGAAACTTCGTAAATCCCTACTAAATCTATCTTTCAACCCTCTTGATCCCCGATCTGATTTTATGCAAGATATACCTAGAGCAGCGATCCCCGCGATCCCAAAGAAATGCTTTTTGTGCATTTATTTAAGAAAAAGTGCTTAGGAGACCTGTTTTCTCAATAGCTTGGAGGCCAAAATCATGGCACAAGACCGCCCACCATTAGAAGAGATGACCTTGCGGCAGCTCCGCAAAGTTGCCAGCGAGTGCGGCATCTCTCGATACAGCCGGATGCGCAAGGCGCAACTTCTGGCTTCAATTCAAGAAGTTCGACCCGCAAATATTTCCATCGGTACATCTCGCAATTTGGAGGCACAGGAAGAAGTGGAAGCCGCAAAGTTTGAACTCGGACAAGAAGATCGGACGGGAGGAACCCTGGCCTCGGTCGATGAAGGACTCGCAGATTTGCCCGAGGGTTACGGAGAAAGTCGCATCGTCTTGTTGCCTCGCGATCCTCAATGGGGCTACTGCTACTGGGATATTGCCAACGAGCACAAAGAAGACTTGCGCCGTCAGGGAGGACAACAACTGGCCCTGCGGATTTACGACTCCACCGATATCAGCCTCGAAGCTCAAAGCCCCCACAGCATTCAAGAGTATCCCTGCGACGAACTCGCGCGAGAGTGGTACGTTCCCATCCCCGTGAGCGATCGCGATTACATTGTCGATATCGGTTACCGTTGCGCCGACGGTCGTTGGTTGATGCTAGCCCGTTCGGCTGCGGTGCGCATTCCTCCGGTATACCCCTCCGACTGGATTGAAGACAAGTTCCTCACTATTTCTTGGGACGAAGATTTGCGCGGCAAGACCTTCGCCGAATTGGTTCCCCCCAGCCAGCGCCAAACCGGAGTCGATGCGACCGGAAATCCCATCTACGACGAAATCTTCGGGATGGCCGAGTCCGCCGAAGCGATGCGAGTCGCCGGTTCGATCTTCGGTTCCATGCATCAAGTTCCCGAACAAGCCGTCAGTTCTTACATCTTCCCCTCTGGTGTGGGAATGTGGGCGCTACCGACCGCTTCTGGCATCAACATGTCTGGCGTGGGCATGTCGGGGGTTGGCTTCGGTGCCTCCGCACCGCCGATTCGTCCTCGTAAGTTCTGGTTGGTGGCCGATGCAGAACTCATCGTCTACGGTGCAACGGAACCCGATGCCACCGTTACCGTTGGCGGTCGTCCTATCAAACTGAACCCCGATGGTACGTTCCGCTTCCAGATGTCTTTCCAGGATGGCGTTATCGACTATCCCATCGTTGCGGTAGCTGCCGATGGAGAACAATCTCGCTCGATTCACATGAACTTCGAGCGCGAAACCCCCTCCCGCCACACCAACACCAAGGAAGAAGCGTTGGAAGAGTGGTTGGTTTAACAAACCCGGATGGACTTAGGACGTTGAATTAAGACGTTGACCTAAACTGATACGAGACGAACCCCCAATTCAAGTTGGGGGTTTTTATTTTGGAGAAGCTTCAGCGTACAATAGTCCTCACGATTCTCGATTGTTTTCTCGATTGTTGACTGTCAGTTTTTGCTCTTTAATATTGACCGATGTCTGAAATCTCTAATTCTACAGAAGAGTCTACCCATTGGTATATCGTTAAAAATCCGAGCGGCACTTGCGACATTCTCTCGAACGATCGCGCCGGAGAAGGTAAACTCGAAGCCCCAGAGCATTCAACCGAAACCTGGGAAACTGTCGGGGGTCCATTTCCCTCCTACTCAGAGGCGATCGCCCGACGAGTGGGTTTGATTCGAGCCGGGAAGTGCAAACCTCAGTAACCGAAGTGCCGAAGTTCAGATGTGAGAAACTTGCAGACCACCGTTGAGTTGTTATCGATCTGAGCTTCAATCAATCGTAAGCATTCAGCTATCGGCTAGCGAATATTCTGTAAGGGCGGGTTTAGCAGTATCTTCGGCAACTTGCTTCCAGGTTTTTTTCAAAACCCGCCCCTACCTATTGGGACTTGACCTGTATCTGACATTAAACCTGAATCCTGACAATCAATCTTCGCTCTTTAAAACAATATTTTTGAGAACTGAATGAATATTGCCTCCGCACTTCATACCGTTTTATTCGATACGGTAAATATCTTCTGGCTTGGTCTGGGATTATTTCTAGCGGCAATTCTCGAATCATTTTTATGGAAAACACCCATCTTTCAGGTTTTCAATTCTCCCATTCAAGAAGAATGGTTTGGTGCAAACAAAAAGTGGCGAGGTTTAATTAGTTTGCCGATCGCCCATACTGTGAGTGTTTTATTCTTTCAAGTTCTCGAGAAGCTACTACCCTCGCTATCGGATCTGTTTATCGGGTATTCAAGTTTAAATCTCCTTGAATACGGCTTGCTAGTTGGGTTTGTGTTTAATTTAGCAGAACTTCCCAATTCTTTCGTGAAGCGACGACTGGACATTCCGCCCGGAGACGAAAGCAGCCGCTTATTCTATTTCATAGACCATATGGACTCAACTTTTGGTGTTGTTTTATTATGGTTTCTCTATTTTAGATTTCCCACGCACTTGATTTTAACGGGTGTAATTATGACCCCACTTTTGTTTATGGGAGCAACGGAACTCCGAAAAAAAATGGGATTGAAATAAGATTCATATTCAGCTCTCGACTTATAACAAAGAACTGATATTTTTCGGTATTTTTCAGTTATCTGAGATACTCATTTGTCGCGATCGGATAATTTTTCCTTTAATTTTTCCTTTTCTCAGACCCCAAACCCCAAAATGAGAGCGATTTTACTCGGATTCTGTCTGGGAGATCGTTCTCCGTGTCATTACGTAAATTTGCGTTCGATCGGGCGCTCGTCTTTTATCCTCATTCTCCACAAGTCTAAAATCGATCCATAGTCTTGAAATTCATATCTTAAAAGAAATATAGCGTTCAAAGCTGCTAATTTACATAAAATTAATCGAACCTTTAACAAGGTTATAAAAAGCGGATTTAACAAAACTAAAAATCTCCCAAAAGTAGTGATATCAAGGCTTTCTATTTGAAACGTCAAGTATGCATCTGTTTCGATCGACCTCAATCCGAGATTTTACGGATAAATTGTCAAATTTTGGACTTGCCAGACTCAAATAGAAAGCTTAGGATACTGAGTGTGAATTCAGTATTTTTTCGTATAAAGTCGTTTGTAATCGATCGATATACGTGTATATACGAGATCGAGAACGTGCGAAAAATACCTGATTGCTAAAAATATGCAATCGCCAATCGATCCCTTGATTCGCTACCTTGAGTAGCGATCTATTTTGTCATGAAGCAGCTAGAATTATCTATTTCGATCGCCTTTGCGGTGCTTTTGTTCGGGGGGAATTTCTTACTCTCCACATCTCAAACAACTCACAAAGATCGAACCACAACCTACGTCCCCAAAATTAATCTCAGCGATGGAGCAAGCTGGGAAGATACTGTCGGGAATTCAGTTTCCACGGAAGCTTACGTGAAAGACGATCGTCCCTCGGAGAATTCCTCTTCTGGGAACAGTTCGCCATCGACGAGCGATCGGTCTCCATCTCAAGCCTCTCGATCCCAAACCAGCTTGAAACAAATGCGTCAGCGCAGCGCATCCAAGGCTTTCGGGAGAAAAGGAGGAAGTTTTGCATCGAGCATTATTGTCAAACAGTCGAATGCTTCCTGGGAAGATTCGCCCTCCAAAACGAGGGGGAACGACAACCCACTCGCCGATCTCTGGTCGTTGGGTATCTTTTCGGAAGACGCACAATCGAACTCATCTCGAGAGCGATCGGAGAATACATCCACACTGCTCGCATCCAACCATCGCGGGACTGCGGATATTCAACCTTCCGTTGTCTCTGTTCCGGTGACCTTGCAAACCGAACTCGATCTCGTTTTGACTCAGGTTGCGAGAACATCCGTTGCATCCGATTCTGTTTGGACCGATCGCATTCTTTGGATTGCTACGTTCGTCACTGCCGCCTGTGGGCTAGTTGGAGTCGGTCAATATCTGATGGGGAAATATTTGAGCGATAAGTACCACGTTCGAGGATAGCACCCAAACTTATCGGTCCGTTTTCCTCCATAGGTGACAAGTTAAGGTCGTTTTGGCTTTGTCAACCAGTCACTAATCGACTGAAAACCCGGAGTTGGGGGGTCTCCCCCCAAACCCCCCGCCGGGGGCCCCTCTACTCCCCCAAACCCCCCGCGCACAAGAGTGATTTCACTCAAATCCTTTATTGACAAAGGGTTCTATCGTTCAAGATCGTCAACTTGACACCCAACAAAATTGCTTAACTTGTCACCCATGGTTTTCCTCGATCTTTTCATTAGTCTGCGTCACCAACGATCGCCTGCAAATATTACCGTTCATCGATCGTTAAATCGAGCGGCAACTTGAATCACCTGCAACACCGCAGGTAGGGTACATG
>JAXHUC010000004.1:0-74873 GCA_034189805.1 Cyanobacteriota bacterium | reverse complement strand
GTTTTCCTCGATCTTTTCATTAGTCTGCGTCACCAACGATCGCCTGCAAATATTACCGTTCATCGATCGTTAAATCGAGCGGCAACTTGAATCACCTGCAACACCGCAGGTAGGGTACATGCCGCCGGACTATCTTCTCCCTCGCACAACTCAGGTGACGCGAGGCAGGGAAACACTTTTAACTTCGGGGTTCCATCGGCATGTTTGAGTTCGTTTGCTGCTCGAGCGGTATCGAGATCGAGGGTCACCAACGGTAATGCTGCAAGATAGTGGTATCTGCTGAGTTCTTCGAGATAAGCGCGAGAATCTCTCGAATACAGGGTCTCGTCGATAATCAAGGCATCGGGTTTCCACACCCGAGATAACAAATCGGCTTGTTCGAGTTCGTCTACTTCCAAAACGCGACAATTATGTTGGTGAAACAAACGATTTAAAGCAGCAGGACTCGGGCGCTCGTTTGGGGACTCGGTGGTAATCGCTGGAGAATTTTCGTCTTCAGAGTTTTGAATGAGCCACAATACCGTTAACTTCCCAGGAGCGCTCTGGGTAACGGGGACGGACATCACTTTTTGTAAGGCCCAGACGCGCACGGGTAAGTTCAAATAACCATCGACGCGATCGAGAGGCTTTTGTTTTCGCTCGGCTTCGGCGACGATCGCGATCGCCCTTAAATTACGGGTTTCTTGGCGGGTTCCGAGTAATGTCAGCAACTCCCGTCCCGAAAGAAACGGCAGCTCTGGATTGACGAATAGGGTATGAGGTTTGAGGGTACGGGCTTTTTCGAGTGCGTCGAGACCCGATCGAGCGACGATCGCGCGATACCCAAACGAGGCCAGTCCGTTGGATAGCGCTTCGATCGTCTCGGAATTGGATTCGGCGATCAGGACGATCGGATTGATGGGAAAACCCGATGGAGATTCGCTGGCATCCTCAGATTCTTGTCGGGGTATGACTAAGGTAAACCGACTACCGCGACCTTCTTTAGAAGTAAAAGTAATGTCTCCACCGTGCAAGCGAGCCAAACGCTGGGCGATCGACAAACTCAACCCCGTTCCTTCAAATTGCTGGGTGTGCGGGTTTGCCAGTTTTTGGAATCGATGGAAAACGAGGGGTTGTTGGCTTGCGAGAATCCCCACCCCCGTATCCCATACTTGAAACGCCAGCCAATCTCCCCAACGACGTACTTGGAGACCGATTTGACCTGGAGGTGGCGTAAATTTCAAAGCATTGGCAAGTAAAATTTCTAAAATTTGACCCAAGCGCAACTCATCGGCGATCGAACTTTCCAAACCTCGTTCGATGTCTAAGCTAAAGGAAACTTCTGCAACCTCTGCTCTCTCTTGACTGGCTTGGCGGTATGCCTCGACACAGACGCGAGCGATCGAGACTCGGGATAATTTCAGCTCTAATTCGGCTTGTTCGAGGCGCGTCCAATCCGAGATTTGCTCGACGAGTTTAACCAGTTGGTTGCTGCTGCGCGAAAGATGTCCGGTGTAGTTCGTCTGACGGGAATTCAACGGTCCGACTCGACTGTCTCCCAAGAGATGGGACAAACCGGAAAGGGAGGTGAGGGGAGTTTTAAATTCGTGAACGATCCAGGCAAGCAGTTCGTCTTTGAGTTGATTTTGCTGTACTAAGGCGGAGTTTTGGGCGGTGAGTTCGCGAATTTTCTTCTGGTAGGGGATCGGATCGCTCGCGGTGGGAGAGGGGGTGGTTAAAGCATCCATCGTTGGTACTTCATTCTTCAAAAGCGCTCGCAGGAGTTGGTAGCGATCGAGCAAACCCAAAAACCGATCGTCGGAGTCCACCACGGCATAGGTCAGATGGGGACGATCGTCGTTGAGATAGCGTTGCAAGCGATCGACGCTAAGCTGTGCGGGAAGGACGATAGGGGGTTCGATGGGAGAGGGAGATAGTTCGCAGAGCCTCACGTCTTCAATCGCGCGATCGAAAAGGTCGGAGGCGCTTTCTTCAGCTCGGGTGGGCACGGCCAGAATCGCTTGACCGACTTTTAAGGCTCGATCGAGCAAACTCGATAAACGGATCGCACCGATGGGATAACCTTCACGATTCACGATCGCCAGGCGATCGCTTTTTCCCTCGCTCAAAATTTCCAGCACTTCTTTGAGGGGCGTATTCGGGGATGTGACGGGTACGCCCTCCAAAAATTGTCTCAGATCGGTCACGAGGGTAGACATTGATAAATGAGCCTCAGAATAACGAGTTGGGAATTTTCGAGTTTAGGTTTACCTCCTTCGGTACGGGTCGCGCCCCAGAGCCAGTTTGGACTTTCGGCCGATCGATGCAGAAATCTCCAATGGCTCGCTTGTCTCGATCTTCCGTCGTTTTTCTCTAACTCGAATAAAACGCCGTCAAAGTTTAACTATTTTTCTGTATTTTAAAATACAAAAATAAATGTTACGACCGAGATGTTGGGAATTTCCCCATCGAGAACTGGGTTCCCTCCTCTATTGTGACCGATCTGCTCGGACTTCTGGCATCGTGAGTCACAAGAGGTTATGATTGCTGTTGATTAGCGTAAACTTAAATAAAGATTAAGTTTATTGTATTAAGGTGTACGAGCTGGTGAAATGTTTGCCGAGCAAACGTTCCACCTCATCTATCACTCCCTTTTACCGTGCGTTCTCAACTGTCAATCTGTAGTTTTTTACCGACCGAGTCTTTTATTGATACGCTCGATCGTTTGCTCGATGGCGATCGCTACGCTGTTACGCACTTTCAATCTAGGAGCCCATTTCTAGAGTTTGTTGAGAAACACGAACGTAACATCGACTGCCTCATATTGCAAAACGATTCTAGTTTATGCCTGGTGACCGATCGGCTCGGTCGAGACAATAAGTTCCTACCTGCTGTTATTTTACAACCGACCGAGCTGAGTTCGAGCGACTCGAACCCAATTTCGTACCATAAAGCTGAAGTTCGTCTATCTGAAGTACGGCTCGAGAGTATCGGTGAAACGATCGATGGGGCGATCGCGCAATTTCTTTCTTTGTCTCCTACAGAGCGATCGATCGCTCCAGTGTCAGATTCTTCTGAGCCTACTCGCGCTTACTCTACATCTTTAAGTAGACAACAGCAAAGACTCGCCCAAAAGTTGAAGGAGAGATTGGGATACTTAGGTGTGTACTACAAACGAAACCCAAAATTATATTTGCGAAACCAAGACCCATCGGAACGTCAAATATTAATTGACCAGCTCAAGTCAGCGTATCGCGAAATTATATTAAACTATTTCTCTAATACCTCTGAATTAAATCAAAAAATTGACGAGTTTGTAAATCTTGCTTTTTTTGCCGATATATCTGTTACTTATGTGGTAGAAATTCACATGGAATTAATCGATAATTTTGCCACGCAGCTCAAATTAGAAGGTCGGAATGAAGAAATTTTGCTCGACTACCGTTTGACGCTAATCGATATCATCGCTCACCTGTGTGAGATGTACCGTCGATCGATCCCCAGAGAATCCTAATTCATTATCCAATTCTCAGATTTGCTCGAATTTCAAGCTCGATTGCTAACATCGCCTGGTAAATTAAGTCATGAATCCCCCCAAAAAAACATACGTTCTCAAACTCTACGTCGCTGGGAATACGACCAACTCCGTCCGAGCGTTGAAAACCCTCAATAATATTCTCGAGCAAGACTTTCAAGGAGTTTATGCTTTGAAAGTGATCGATGTTTTAAAAAATCCCCAACTGGCTGAAGAAGATAAGATACTCGCCACGCCTACTTTAGCTAAAGTCTTACCGCCTCCCGTTCGTAAAATTATTGGCGATCTATCCGATCGAGAAAAAGTGTTAATCGGTCTCGACTTACTCTACGAAGAACTCAGCGATCGCGGATTTGACTTCTAGAAAGTCATCATCAAAAATTTTAAATTGTCTCACCATAAAAAATTTTTAATCGATCGACATGACTCAAAAAGGATATATAGAAGATCGGCGGACGACAACGGGAGTCCAAAAAATCCGCACCACGATCGAGGGGTTCGACGACATCTCCCACGGTGGACTTCCCATCGGACGCACCACCCTCGTCAGCGGTACGTCCGGAACCGGAAAAACCCTGTTTGCGGTTCAGTTCCTCTATCACGGCATCCACGATTTCAACGAGCCGGGGGTTTTTGTCACCTTTGAAGAATCTCCCCAGGATATTATTAAAAATGCCTACAGTTTCGGTTGGGACCTACAGCAACTCATCGATGACGGTAAGCTCTTTATTCTCGATGCCTCCCCCGATCCCGACGGACAAGAGGTGGTGGGAAACTTCGATTTATCCGCACTCATCGAGCGGATTCAGTACGGCATCCGCAAGTACAAAGCCAAGCGCGTCTCCATCGATTCGGTAACGGCAGTATTTCAGCAGTACGATGCTGCCTCGGTGGTGCGCAGAGAAATTTTCCGCTTGGTGGCCCGTCTCAAACAGGTGGGAGCCACCACGGTGATGACGACCGAACGCATGAAAGAGTACGGTCCCATCGCCCGATTTGGGGTGGAAGAATTCGTCTCCGATAACGTGGTGGTGCTGCGTAACGTTTTAGAAGGAGAGCGCCGCAGACGGACGATCGAAATCCTCAAGCTGCGAGGAACTACCCACATGAAGGGGGAATATCCCTTCACCATGACGAATGATGGGATTAACATCTTTCCCCTGGGTGCGATGCGACTCACCCAACGTTCTTCCAACGTGCGCGTTTCTTCGGGAGTCAAAGCTCTCGACAATATGTGTGGCGGCGGCTTTTTCAAAGATTCGATTATTTTGGCCACGGGAGCAACGGGAACGGGTAAAACCCTGCTGGTGAGTAAGTTCGCTCAAGAAGGTTGTTTGAATGGAGAACGGGCGATTCTGTTTGCCTATGAAGAATCCCGCGCTCAACTGTTACGAAATGCCTACTCTTGGGGGATTGATTTTGAGGAAATGGAGCAAAAAGGATTGCTGAAAATCCTCTGCGCCTATCCCGAATCGGCAGGTTTGGAAGACCACTTACAAATTATTAAGACTGAAATTGTCAATTACAAGCCTTCTCGGATTGCCATCGACTCGCTTTCGGCACTGGCTCGCGGGGTGAGCAACAATGCCTTTCGCCAGTTTGTCATCGGCGTGACAGGCTATGCCAAACAAGAAGAAATTACCGGCTTTTTCACCAACACGACCGATCGCTTTATGGGGGCGCATTCGATTACCGACTCCCATATTTCGACCATTACCGATACGATTTTGATGTTGCAATACGTCGAAATTCGCGGTGAAATGTCTCGCGCCCTTAACGTCTTTAAAATGCGCGGTTCGTGGCACGACACCGGAATTCGCGAGTACACCATCGACGAACAAGGGCCTGAAATTAAAGATTCTTTCCGCCATTATGAAGGGATTATCAGCGGTTCGCCTACCCGAATTTCGATCGATGAAAAAACGGAGCTTTCTCGCATCGTGCGTGGGGTTCAAGATAAACGCGGACTTCAAGATCGAACGGAAGAAGACAACTTTCAAGGTTAAGAGGTAAGGTTTAAATGGTTTAAATACTGTGTTTTCCTGAGTTTGAAAGTCTAGCGGCAGATCGAATATTCCTTGACGAGCAAAGACGATAAGATAAAACCTAAATATCCACAATAAAATACTGGCATGAGTCATCAATAAAAGCTCAACATTAAACTAGTATTTTGAATGTTTTTGCAACGTCTTTTGAACTTTTAAATTCGATTGCCCTTACGTAAGCATTCAGGTCTCGACGACGAACGAAAACGATGTAAGGGTGGGTTTAGCAATATCTTGGAAGACTTGCCTAAAATTAAAATCTCATACTCGCCCCTACAGATTGTTAACTGAGCTGTATCTAAAATCCCACCTGAATCCTTACGCCCTTACTTCCCAACCACTCTTCCAATTACATCTACTTTCTCACCGCCGGAGTGGGAATAATCACATCGGTGGGATCGAAGGGGGCAATCAAACCGCGATCGACCGGAGAAATTGCCCCTAATCCCCGGTTTTCAACATCTCCCCCTACCGATCCGCCGCCGAGGGGATCGCTAATTCCATTGAGTGCATCTCCGAGAAACGTACTGGAGAATCCTTTTTCATCCAACCCAATTCTTACTTCTTCCGAAAATGTGGGTTGCACGGTTCGTTCTTCCGGTTCTCGATTTTCGCAGAATGCGGTGTCTTCTAAAGTAACGGGATTTTCGCACCGTTGTTCGATCGATTCGGCAAGGGTCGATTCTGGTGAACCGATCGCCGCTAATCCAATCAGAGAAAAACTGAGAAATTGATTCCGGAACGGAAGTTTTAAAAGAGCCATTACGGAGTTTAAACTTTTTGTTATTCTAGCGCAAACATTCCCATTCGATCGCAAATTGGGTTCGATCGCCAACGGCATTTAAAATCGAAATGTCGTCCGCACGGCTCCAATAAAAAGATTATCGTTGTCTCGATCGTGTTCGGGATTGGTGACGATAAAAAATCCAGGGGTAATCGAGATCCGATCGGTAATTCCCAAGCGATAAAACAGCTCGAAATGTAGCGAAGTATCCGGGTCTTCTCCCAAGGGCAAATCGTTCCCCCCGACTAATTTCGGCGGTTGCCCGAATAAAAACGCCAGTAGGTCTCCTTTGCGTCCGAAGGGGTCGGAGTATCCCAAACCCAGTAAATAAGTGGTGGTGGTTGCCGAAATTGGAGAATCGATCGCATCGGTAAACGTCCAGCCCCCCCAAGTATTCACCGTCAAATTATCCGCCACTCGCCATTGCAATGTCCCGGTAATCCCTTGAATTTGGGCGGGGGCATCCAAAAACGAGGCGGTATCGGCGCGGAAACTGCCGCTGAATACATCCAAACGGCCGTCACTAGAATAGGCGTTGACATAAGCGATCCCCGCGAGAAGGTCGGCCGTCGGTTTGAGTAAGAATTGTACCCCCGCAGCACTGCGATCGGCTGCGAACAACCCATCACCCCGATCGGGATCGTTAGTATTGCGGGTTCCGTAACCCACCTGCAAGCGAACGGTATCGGTCACCAACCAGTCGAAACCGACCCCCGCATCCAAACTGCCAATTTTGAAAATCGGGCTGGCTTCCCCAAACCGCGACAGCGCCCCCCGTCCGGCATCGAAGTAGGGAGAGTTGGCCGTGAGGATATTGCTGAGGCTAAAGCCGACGGGACGGAAAGTAAACACCACCCGATCGCCCAAAGCGGCAAATCGATATTCGAGTTTGTCGAGTCGCACCCCGTTCTCGGTATCGCTTTGGAACGACAGCAGCGCCATATCGGTATTGAATCCCACGGGACTGGCAAACCCCCGTTCGCCAAAATTACCGCTGGTTAGTTCTAATCGCAATCGATCTTTCCCCGTTAAGGAACTGACGATTCCCAAGCGAGTCAGGTGGGTGAAGACGGGATTGGTATCCCCGCGACCGGGATCGCCTCCGGTTCCGCCACTGAAAGCAAAGATAGATTCACCCCCCAGAATCGCCGTGGGAGAAAATTGTCGGGCTTCGAGTTCGGCGGCGCGGGCTTCGAGGAGATCGACCCCCCCGCGCAAGGTGGCCAGTTCGGCAGTGTATTCTTCTTGCAGCCGTTGGAGAATCGCTAAATCTTCTTCAATGAAAAACGATGGATTAGGAATAGTCCCCAACTGCAAACAAGCATTCAACCCGGCAGCAAATTCGTAGCGCGTTAAGGCTCGATCGCCTCGAAATAATCCGTCGGGATACCCGGCAATGCAGCCGTAGCGCTCGATGAGAGATTGCAGCGCTTGATAAGCCCAATCGCTGGGTTGCACGTCCGAAAGTTCGGAAACCGAGGTGATTTGGGCGAGGGGCGATCGCCTCGAGGGTTTGGTATCCGCTTTCTGGGGTGCTTTGAAGGGGGTGAGATCGAGTTTCGATCGAAAAAGGGGTCGTTGGGTTTTTCGTGGCTCTCGATCGATTTTTACGGTTCGTGTGGGTGAATTCTGTCCGACCTCGACCCCGACCTCGATTGGGGAAAAAGCGCTGGGTCGGTAGACCGGAGGTGGGGATGAGGCGACTGAAATTGGGTTAACCCACCAAAGAACGATCGAACTCACCAAGATACGCTTCATATCACAACTCCTCGACACCAACATACAAGCATCTCACGAGATTGCAGAATTTCTCGACCCCGAATGGCAGTCGATTTTCCCAACAATTTCAAAATTTGGAGTTAAAAACTTGAGAGACTAAGACAGAATACCGATCGGGCTTGACTCTATCGGGACGATATTCGCGCGGGTTTTAACAATCGTCCCCTAAAAGCATACTGCCACATCCCCCCGATGGGGCATCTCGCAGGAGCGATCGCAAATCGAAGGTGAAGTCTTCGTAAATATTGTCGATGGTATCGGCTTTTTCTAGCTCTTCGAGTCCGGCTTCGATAGTAGCGCGATCGACTGGAGGCGACTCGAACGCCAGCCGCAACCCCTCGATCTCTGCCTGCTTGACGAAATGTAGGGTTTGCATCCCACAACTATTATCGGAACTCAAATTGGGATCGAGACAGTAAATCTCTTCTCGGGCCCGTCCCCGTCCGTGAATCCCCACGAGTTCCCCAAACTGGTTTAACACCGGGCCGCCGCTCATACCGCGTTGGGTGGTATTGTCGTAGAGCAAGCTGTATCCTCCGTCTTCGGAGGGTTGCGAGAATAACTTCGTCAAGTCTCCGGCTTCGGTTTTGCGAACTCGGCGCGCGCTGTCATCTTCGGGATTGGGCCAACCGGAAACGTAGAGGGGATCGCCCGATGCCAGCCGATCGGATTTGCCGATCGCGCTCACGGCGTAGTCGAGATCGCTCTGAAATTGGACGATCGCCAAATCGAACCCTTCAATTTGTTCTCCCCATGCTCCTTCTTCTTCGCCAAAGGGGTAAATGTTGGATTTCGTACTTACATCATCGACGATGTGAACTTCTCCATCGCTGGTGCGAACCCCGTAAACCACATCTCGGGTGCGGACGACGTGAAGTGCCGTCAACACGTAGTAGGTATTGCCATGTCGGGCAACGATCGCCCCGGAACCTGGATTCCACTCTTGCTGCGCTTCCAAGTCGCCTTTTTCCAGACCTTGAGCGATAACAACGGTGGTTTGAGAGGCAATCGCTTCGATTTGTTCTTCGTCTAAGGGGTCTCCCGTATCTAATGCATCCATCGCCCTCGAATCGGCGGCAATCGCCACGGCGATCGCCATCCCTGCAAGCACCCCAATTCGGCGGGCGTTTGCCCTGCACTGGAGGAAGCAAGGAGACCAGTTTGAGAACATTGAGAGAGTACCGAGTCTAGAGTATCGAGTTGGAGTCCAGTGGGAAATTTTCGAGGATCGAGGGTCGAGCAATCGATCTGGCTTTAGAAATGTCCGAGGACGAGGTCTTCTAAATCTACGTAGACTTGCCCGCCCGACTCTTGAATATCAACACCCGATACTCGACCGGAAAGACTCTCGAGAACGCGGTTGGGATTGCGGGCGTTGTCGCCGCTGAGGGTAAATAGGACGTTATCGGAATTACAACCCGATCGAGTACTCTCGACAGCGCAGATGACAAATTGACTGTTAATTCTCCCGCCTGTTAGATACAAGCCACCGAGGGTATCGCCATTATCGTCGAGCAGCGTATTCAGCCGCGAAGTCACATCGCTACAACGACGAGCGGGCGGGTATCCCGAGTCGGTAAACGCTTCACTCGTCCAAACGATAATTGGGTCGGAGACATCTCCATTACTGCGCAGGGCAATGGTATAGTTAACGCCATCATCGGTGCGACATTCAAACGAACTGGGCTGGTCTTGAGCAAAAGCGGGGCGCGTTATCCACAGGGGAAATTGTGCGGCGATCGCACTTGCCAGAACGAAACGAACTATCCCTTTCATGCCTTAACTGAATAAATTAGCTTGGAGTTACACCCACTATACGACGGTCGTCTTTTCAAAAAGCTCCCGGTTTTGTCGGTAAAACTAAGGATTTACGTGTTTTCTCGGATGCAGATTTGGGCAGAGATAGGCGATGGATTCGGGTAATTCGATCGCGAGTTCGATCTGAATGAATAGACCGTTAGCTGGCTCCATCGAATTCTTCAAAAGATCGGTAGTAAGTGCGATCGTCATGAATGTGACAGCGATCGGTAATGTCTTTCATCAAAGACCAGGAAAACTTCAATTCCACTAAATGCTCGCCCCAATTTTCTTTCAAGCTGCGATGGGCTTGGCGCAAGTTGTACCAGGGAATCGCCGTGGAGATGTGGTGGGGGACGTGGACGTTGATATCGTGGCAGAGAAATTCAACCCAAGCCGGATAGTCGCAATGGACGGTTCCGGCGAGTTGGGCAGAGGCTTCGTGCCACTCGGCAGTGGGTTTGAAGGGAATGGAGGGAATGGTGTGGTGGACGATGGTGAAGGTACTCATCCAGAAGTGGTAAACCAGCCAGGGTAGGGCCCAGAATTTGAAGAAGCCCCAGATTCCGGTGGTATAAACCAGCAGCGACAAACCGATGGTTCCGGTAATGAGAGTAAACAGCGCCGAAAACTTGAACTGTTGCCGCTGCGAGCCTTCGAGTTGCCGCCAGTCGAAGTGGTTGGTGGCGCAATGTCCGATAGAACCGAGCCACCAAAACCGTCCGCGCACGAAGCGATAGACCCGTTGCGTTGCCGCTGTCAAGCTTTGGAAGCCTTCGGGGGTAAAGGGTGTCCAGGCGTTGTCGATTTCCAAGTTATTGGTGTGTTTGTGGTGACGATCGTGCATGATGCGCCAGCCGTGGAAGGGATAAATTAATGGCAAAAACATCAAATGTCCCACCCAGTTATTGACCCATTTACGATTGGAGAACGATCGATGTCCGCAGTCGTGACCGATGACAAAAAAACCGGTTAAAGCCGTCCCGAGAAAAATCCAAAGCGGCGGTAATAAATACCACGGTGCAACGGCTAAGCCCCAATAACTCAACCCAACTAACACAACATTAACGATTAGTTGCGTCCAAGCGATGCGAGGATTTTTAATGAAAATTTCGGGGGGTAAAGTCTTTAAAATATCCCGCATCCGTAGATTGGGATCGAGCTTGGCTGGTTCGGGCTTAGAGCTTAATGCTGTCATAGGTAAACGAATCGATTTGAGTACTGTTTAGATAGTATTTAGAGGTTCGATCGAAACTTTTGAATTTTGCAATTTTCCCAGGAAATTAGGCATCAAAAAATAGAGCTGGATGCGCGTTGGCAAACCACCACTCAGTTAGAGTTGACCCCCGATAGAGTCACTGAGAATTCAGAATGCGAGGAGAGAGCGAAACGGTCGCAGCTAACGACAATTTCAATCGGTCAATTCTCTTGAAAAGGAGAGAATTGCTTAGATTTATTTTCGATCGCATTTTCGACAATTCTAAAAACTCAATTTTGAAAATTTTCAAAAATTTAATTTTCAAAGCTCAACTCTTAAAACTGAAGGATAAAGCGATCGAATTTTGAGGCAAATTTACAAAACTTTAATACATATACCATCAAATTGCCCCCCATTGTCAGTCAATCTGGCGAGTCAATCGGGATCGGATTCTCATTCGGGCGTACTGCCACCAGTTTGAGCCATCGGTTTAAAGGGAACTCGAATCGAGACTTTCCGCTTCTCCAGCAGTTTGAGGTAGATGAATGCCGCACTCTTGTTTGAGGCCCCGAAAGCGGGTGTCTCGCTCGTTGATGTCATCGGCACTTAAGGGGCGACTCGAGTGCCAATCTCCAACGCTGACGTAGCCGAGATCGAAAAAGGGATGGTAGGGCAAGTCGTGGGCGGTTAAATACTCGTACACGTCCTTGGCATTCCAATTTAAAATCGGGAAGACCTTATATCGACCGGATTCCCACACCACCCGTTCTAGGGTTTGGCGACGTTCGGTTTGGCTGCGCCGCAACCCCGCCAGCCAAGCGGTGGCGTTGAGTTCTTCGAGGGCCCGCTGCATGGGTTCGACTTTACGGATGCGATCGTAATGGTTGAAGGCTTCCACGTCGTTGTAGTCCCACAGCTTGCCGTAGAGGGCTTCCATCCGCGCGGGACTCAGGGGAGATTGATACACCTTCAGATTGAGCTTGAGTCGGATGCTCAATCGATCGGCAAATCGGTAAGTTTGGGCGGGAAGATAACCCGTATCGATCCAAATTACGGGGATATCGGGAACGACGCGCGTCACCAGGTGCAGCATCACCGCCGATTGAATCCCGAAGCTGGTACTCATCACCAGCCCCTCATCAAAGATGCGATCGGCCCACTCGACCATTTCTAAAGGTTTGAAGTTGGCGAGGGTGGGATTGAGAGTATCGAGATCGAGATGGGTATGTTTGGGGCGCGTCCCATTCTCTTGTTTGCGCGTTCCGTCGCGTCGATCCCGTTTTTGTTCTCCAGAAATAGATGTATAAGGACCTGACATTCTTTGATTTGAATCGACCAGATTCAGTTGAGGCATAGTTCTCGTACCCTCAGAAGAGTCGTATGAGTTGAAACGGGTAGCTTTCCCAATGCCCTTCGATGGCACGCGATCGCCACCATTCGGGTCTTGATGAGGTCGATCGAGTGCTAGACTCCAACCCAATGCAGTTTGTTTTATCTCCAATCGGAGCGCGATCGCCTTTTGTCATCTTCAATCGATTGACAAAAACTAACAATCGTTTTCGACTAGATATATTAGCGCGCATCTTGACTTTTACAAGAGCGGGGATAAGCTACTTCATTTCACACTATCTATCAATTCGATCTTTAAGTCAATCTCTAATATTGTTTTCTAATATCAGTGAGGCGAAGGATATTTTTGAGATTCGATCGCCGTATCGTACGATACCTCGGGTGATGGAAAAGATAGTAATCGAGAGAAATCTTGCGAGAGTTTAATAAAATTCACTTAAAGTATTTACATATTTAAAGTTTCATTTCGTAGATGAGAAATGTTTGGGCGATCGTGTTTGAGGGGCCCCATTTCTCCGATTTGAGTCAACTCGATCTGTTTACACAAAACAGGAAAGATTGCAACCCCATCTCTTGTCGATCTCAGGAGTTTGAAGAGGGGCCGCTAAACTATTATGTATTTAAACTGATGCATTGAAACTAGATCTTGTCAAAAATAGAAAATTCTCCACAATTCCTTTCTATTTCTCGTTCCCAAACCAGCGCGATCGATTTTAGATACACGCAAGCTTACTCTTCTAAAAACGACCTTTTCCCAGCACGCACTAACTCGTATCCCCGGACTTTACCGAGGGTGCGATATTGGGATGGGTGAATGCCAATTTCTTTAATTTTGCGCCGCTGACCTAAAATTAAAATCGTATCTGCATCCGGTCTGGTGGAGATCGATTCTTGAATGTAACCTCGGGCGCTTTCGGGACGAACGCGAAAGACGATCGACCCTTGGGAATAAAAGACCAAACTGGTTTTGCTCAAATCCACCATCACCAATTCCTCTCCCGGTTGGCGCACTTGGGCGGCGATCGCTGCTAACTGTCGCAGGGGGAACTGTCGCTGTCCGTCGAGCAAATCGTAAATCGGGTAGAACGTGAAGATTAAAAACGCCAGAAAGACGCATAAATTGACACTCCACAACCAGCGCCCGCGTCCGATAGCAATGGCGAACTGCCCGATAAGCGCCGCCGCCAGCCACACCGCCGCCCCGACAATTGCCAAACCCGTACGCGGCAGAATTTCATCCAAGTCCGGGGCCGCCGGATCGTAGCCCAACCAATCTGGGAGGGTAAACAAGGCAATCCCCACCAGGGCGAACAAGAGGATATTAAACCAACGGCTAACCCGCACTCCGATATGTTTTTGCTCGACGATCGGATCGAAAAAGTCCTGGGTTAGCGCCAGGGAAACGAGGATGGCACAGGCGGGAATCAGCGGTAGGGTATAGCTGGGCAATTTAGTGGAGGCAACGGTAAAAAAGCCGAAAATTCCGGCAAACCAAAACCCGGCAAACAATGCCAGATGCTGGCTGCGGGGTTTTCGCTGCCAGTGGCGGCGCTGGTGAAGTCTCAAGCGGGCGATCGAATCGGGTAAATAGACCGACCAAGGGGCAAACCCGATGGCGACGACGGGAACGTAGAAGTACCAGGGGGCGGCATGTTGATTGACTACCCGCGTAAACCGCTCGAAATTGTGATATCCGAAAAAGCTATCGACGAAAGCCGCCCCGTTGGCGTGCCAAATGAGTAGGTTCCACGGGATAACGATCGTCCCGAAAATAACCATCCCCGGCAGCGGTTGCATTTCTCGCACCACTTGCCAAAATTGCCCGAGGTAGAGCAAAAAACCGCCGATAACAATGGCAGGTAACACAATGCCCACGGGACCTTTCGTGAGGACGGCCAAACCCGACAGAATGTAAAATGCTGCGTACCATCGCCTTGAAGTGGCGATCGCCTTTAAATTCGATCGGCCCTGGGAAGAACTTCTCGATGCATAGCCGAGAAAAAACGCCAGCAGCGCCGACCCCATACATCCCGTCAGCAGCATATCTGACACCCCAATTCGTCCCCACACCAAGTTTTGCGGGTTCAGGGCGAATAGCGTCGCCCCCAAGAAAGCGCAGAAACTTAGGGCAAGGGGCGATCGTTCCGGGTCGGGGGATTCAGAAGCGGTTTCGATTCGGGCGTACTTTGCCAGGGTGTAATACAACATTCCCATCAGGGCGATCGCCGCTAGGGCTGAGGGCAAGCGCACCGCCCACTCGTTCACCCCGAGAATTCGATAGCCGATCGCCATTAACCAGTAGACTAAAGGCGGTTTGTCAAACCGGGGTTCGTCGTTAAAGTACGGGGTGATCCAGTCGTCGCGCACCAGCATCTGACGGGCGGCTTCGGCAAATTTAGGTTCCGTTTCGTCGATCAGACCGATACTGCCGAGATTGTGGAGAAAGGCAAGATAGCCGATCGCAAGCAGCCCAACAATGGAAATGCCCCAAGTCAGGCGCGGATACTTTTGAGGGGTTTTGAGAAACGGGGTGAAGAACGATGCTACAAGTCGCGTCATGCAACCTCGAGTCCGGGAAGGGGAGCAGCCAATCCGTCAAAAATCAAATGGCCTTGATAGTGTAGCAGATTCGTCGGAATGGTGAACAGAGAAATGGAAGCTGGGGGAGAGTGAATGCAACATACGCGCATTCTTCCTTGTCTCGGGCCCCCGAAGCCTCCGAAGCCCTCTTTTCCTCCCCCAAACTACCCCTCAACCGAGGTATTTCGGAGTTCCCGAGATTCTTGAGTAACTTGGCGATCGATTGCGGCTTGTTGTAGTTTGATAAAGGCGTTGAAGTCTTCTCGATCGTACTTTCCTTGGAGTAGTTCTCGGAGTCGCTCTTCAGCTTCTAAGCTTAGATAATTTATGGCGATTGCTTTGCGCGCAATATCTCGAATCAGCTCCATAACCTAGTTTCTCCAAAATCTAAGTTTTCTCTAGACTATCAATCCCATTCCTCTGTCTCGATCGGTCTCCTCATCACCTATAGTAGCTCGCCGAAGCGCTACTATTTAGTACTCACTGTTACATCGAGCTTCTTCATAAAATTGCTGTTGATTTTAACATTTTTTCGATCGAGGCGATCTCGTGGCAAGACTAGGGCGATCGAGGTTTATCTAGAAATCCGGATTGACAACCCTCAATTTATCGGTTTATCGCCGTCAAGTTATTGTATGAAAAATTCATGTTTAAATCGCATTTAAATTTCAAACTCAACCGATTTAGGTTCGGGAAACTTCCCTTTTCGATCGGTCAGTTTTTCAGATTCAATTTGCTATCCTAAAAGTGAAATAACCGATCGGGAGAGTGTGATGTCTTCAAAACAAAAGACGGATATCCAAAAATCTTCAATTGCCAAGCAAATCTACTTCTTTCTTGGCGGTTCGGCACTGGGAGCTTGTTTAGTTTTTATTCCGTTTTCCATCTCTCACGTGGAATTAAATTCGGTCCGAGTTGTTTTAGCTTCAGTAGCAGTTTTTTCTTGTGGCGCGCTATCTACAGTTTGGGGAGAAAAATTTATTAGTTCGTTGATGAAAGGGTTAGAATCAACCGGATTATATTAGTTCTGCTTTCGTTTGCATTCAGGTGTAAAAAACAAGAATATCTTAATACAAATAGATGAAAGTGGGGAGTTCGATCTCATTGAGATCGAACTCCCCACATTGCCTTAGCCTATTGCCTCAAAACAAGGTTGACAATTAGATTGCGTTGATTGCGTAATCTACTTAAGACGCTGGATTTACACCAACTTCCGCTGCTAGACGAGTTAACATCGAGCGCTGGCGACGATCGCCTTCCTTTGTTGCAGCCATCATTAACGAGCGGGCTTTATCGGCAACCGAGAGGGCAGGAGCGGCAGTGGGCTTAACCGAGCGATCGGGATGATAGGAAACACCCCGATACTTGAGGTCGAGCGTCGGTTGCAATACGAGTGGCTTCTTGCGATTGCGGAACCGAACGTCAATACCCCGATATTTCCCAGCTTTTTCTACAGACTGAGCATTTTGGGCCGCAACAGCGGGAGGATTGTAGTCGTAAGTGACACCGCGATATGTGAGTTTCATGGTCTTCGCCTCCTAAAACATCAATGAAGAGTTGTGGACAAGAGGCGCGTTCCTTCGGGATGTGTCCCTACTTCCGTCCCCGAAAGACCTGTTAAGGAGTCTTAAGATAAATAAAATGGGGATGAACGTTTTTGTTTCTGTATTTATTGTTACCGTTTTTTTTGAATTTGTCAAGGTCTGGTGAAAAACGATTCTCCCAACCTATTCCAGAACCAACCACTCTAGCTGGATTGAGTTTAGTACTTGGTTCCATGCTGACCTTGCGCCGCCGCAGTTCCCAACAGTCGCAAACCATCGAGTCTTAAACCTTCAGCACAAATTGCTATACTTTGGGTAGCAATTTATGACTCGGAATTGCAGATTTAACCTCTACACTGAAAAATGTTGGAAAAACTGCCATCAGGTTGACATCAATTTTGAAACAACCTCAATCGAAAAACTGACATATTTTCATATTTGAAGACCCGAGAGCGATCGCTCTCGGGCTTTTTCTGTGGCAGATGTCGTAATGAAAGTTGAAAAATAAAACAGTAGATGCAATCTCGCTTTTAAGACATGTCTGTCCCTCAAGACCCTTTGATGTCAGATAAAAATTAATGCCTAATTAATTAAAGGCAAAGTCCCCTTCAGGAGCGACAAATACAGACTGTTGAACTTCTACGATGCTAGTGGTATTGAGAACGACTCCAACTAACAAGCCACTGCCATCGAGTTGGATGCCGACATCATCGGTACCATCGGCGTTGTAATCCCCGACGGTATAGTTAACAGCAGTTTGCTTGCCTAAAGCAATCCGGTCTTCCCCAAACGTGAAGTCGGTAATAAAGTCGGTGCTAAAAGCCGCCATCACCGTCACATCAACATCAACATTCAATACAAACGTGTCGTCGCCGTCGTGTCCTGTCAGAATATCCACACCAATATCGCCGAAGATGGCATCGTCGCCGTCGCCACCCATGACGTTATCATTTCCTTTCCCGCCACGGAGCAGATCGTCGCCATCATCTCCCATGAGAATGTCGTCACCTTGGTTCCCATTGAGAATGTCAATTCCGGAACCTCCAGTCACCATATCCGTACCGGAACCGCAGATAATTACATCGTTTCCGCTATCCCCATCAACCATGTCGTCGCCATCGCCGCAGCTAATGGCATCGTTGGTTACAGAGCCTTCCACGGTGTCATTGCCATCGGAGAAAATCGCAGCGGAAATTCCCAGAGCGGATAAACTAACCGTCGTCGAACTTGTGGATTCAAATCGGAAGGTCGATTGACTCGTAAAACGACTCGAAGCCGAAGCAAAAGTACTCCAGACAATGCCAAGTTGCGTTCCATCGTCAATAATCGCCGAACCCGCCACCGGACCGTTGGTTCCCCCAATGAAGACTCCACCGGCTGATTGAATCGAGGTGACTGTAGTGACAGATAAAGAAGAATAAAACTGGAAGGAAACGGAACCGCCTCCAGAACCGCCATCATCATCGTCGCCGTCGTCATCGTCATCAGTCACTTGAATCAGACGACCGTATAAATTGGCAATATCAAACCCTTCTTCAGGAGAATCAAACCCCTGAGTAAAAGTTTGACCGCCATCTTGGGAAAAGCCGAGCAATTCTAACGTGAAGGTGTCTTCTTCAAATTCAAACGTTTGAGGGGTTAGACCGCTGCTCGAGAAGCGCAACACATCGGCATCCTCAACTGGATCGCCGGTCGTATTTTCGGTATTGAGGATATCGAATAAATAGACAAAGGGATCGGGATCGTTATCGTCATCGACACCATCAATATCTAGTTCGACGCTAAACGCAAACTCACCATCAAATCCAGAGTCACTGACAATCGTCCCGTTGCGATAGAAGATTTGACCGATTTTGAATGCTTCTTCGGGTTTTGCCCCAAAAAAGTCACCGCCATCAAACTGGAGCAAACTCGTAAAACTATCGTCAACAGCCGTTCCCCATTCAAACCGATTGTTCGTGTCTCCATTGACGCTGGTAATCTCGAGAACGGAGTCGGAGGTGATATCGGTGGGTTCAAAAAAGGCCCCAGTGGAAACCCCAATAATGACATCGGTATCATCAGAATTATCGTCTGTGGAGTCGTCTCCTCCTGTCATGCTCATGTCATCCGAGGAAGTGTCCGTCGGAGGGATCTGCATCATGTCGTCTTCCATAATGGAATTCTTTTTGTTTGGATATACAGCCCGAGTAGGGATTAACTATCTTGTCCGAGTATGGCTCATCAGTTAATCGGTTGTCATCCCCAAAAATTAACGCTCAACTCATTGAGTTTGCGAATGTCGATCGAAACCAGATAAAAAATTATAATTCAACCAACAAGACTCATTGAAGACGATCGCATCTTTTCTCCTTGAAATGTATGACACAACTCCAGGATTTGGAGCGCGAGACATTGAGGAGATTTGAAAAAGAATGTTTTTTGTCTTCGTTTCCAAGGGGTTTGACGTAAGATGTTCGAGAGAGTTCCAATCGTTTTTGAGTTTTTTAAAATTAGTAAACTCGCCTTTAAAGATTGCGATCGATCTATTCTTTTAGTGGTATATAGTAGTAAAATATATGAGATTATTATGGAATTATTCGTGAATTTTGAGCGAGACTCCAAACCGTTTCACAGACTTTTCGCGTAGGAGATCGAGTTCCAGGTTTTCTCGCTCAAAGCTGAATGCTTGTACTTGTTGTCGCGCTCGAATCTTTCAATTTCCCGAGCAGTTATTCTCCATCCTCAAAGTTAGACCTCAGATTTGGAGAGACGTTTTATTCTTTCTCACAGCAAAGACTGGTGAGCGTGAAGTGCAATCACTCATTTCTGAAAATCTATCTAAAATAAAGCTAAAAATTCACATTGATTAAAACCGGTACTCGATCGAGAAATTTATTGTCTGAAGAGAATATTCGATCGGGATTCTACGATCGGGAAAATTGATAACGTTGCGATGGTACTCTAACTTTTTTCGCTCCACAATTTACTTGAGACACCCGCCATTTTCCAACGATCTAACTCAAATCGAGTTCAAATTGCCCGAATTGTTGCCGAGGGACAATACCCCTGAAACCAATGTATTTATTCAACAAATAGGGCTTTGGAAAGTAAGGGAGATGGAGATTCCGAATCGACTAACACCGCTTCAGGTCTTTGCGCATCCAACACGGGAGCGATCGCCGAACTGGCATTTTCAGGTTCGATCGAAATTCGTGCCAGTTGAGTCATGTAGGGACGACCCGAGAAGGAAAATCCAGAAACGGCAGCCACAAACAAAGCGGCGATCGCCCCGCTTCCCCACATCCATCGACGTTGGTTTTGGCGATCGATACGCTCGAACACAGACTCGGTCAATGGTTCGATGGGTTGAGGGGCTTGAGGAACCGGAAAGCTTTTGAGACCTTGACGCAAACCGACTACGCGATTGTAAAACTGCCTCATTTGGGGATCGCTCGCCAGCCACGCTTCAACTTGGCGGCACTCCTCGGAGGTGGCTTCACCGTCGAGATAGCTACTCAAGAGAATGAAACGTTCTTCAGCTTCGGTATCGTCGAGATCTTCACACAATAATAAACTATCTTCGGTTTCGCAATAGAAATCGTCAAATTTATCGGCTCCCTCGGCGAAGGATGAGTTTAGATTTTGTTTGGAGTTGGATGAAGGATGAAATTGAGAGGTCATTTTTCAGATATCACCAAAAATGTGAGACTAGGAAGGTACCCGAAAAGTACGGGTCTGACCAAATTGCACTTTGATGTTGTATTGATATTGTATCGTTTCTACTCGATCGCGCCCGAAGGTTCTGTCATCTTAGGGCGAAGTTAAAGGATACTTCTTTAACCAATTGACGATGGCATGGAACAGGCAATTTGGTACTCGTAGATTTGTTGACCGATTTTAACGGTAAAAAGTTCTCCTAGAACTCACAAGGGATAAAAAATTTTGAATCTACTCTTCTAAATAACCTTGCAACTGGACTTGCAAGCGGTATCGCGCGCGAGCAATTCTCGATTTGACCGTTCCCAAGGAGACCTGGGTAATTTCGGCAATTTCTTCGTAAGCCATACCCTCAATTTCTCGCAGGACGATGGTCGTGCGGAAGACTTCGGGTAATTCGGCGATCGCAGCTCGCAGGCGATCGTAGAATTCGCGAGTGGCTAATTCTTCCTGGGGACCGGGCTTATCTGCGGCAATCTCCCACTCTCGTTCTCCATCTTCGAGGGTATATGAAGCATCGAGAGACAGAGGCGGGCGGACTCGCTTGCGCTTGCGCAGTTCGTCGTAAAACAAGTTGGTGGCGATCCGACTGAGCCAGCCTTTAAACTTTACCGGCTCGTGGAGCTTTTTAATATTGCGGTAAACCCGAATCCAGACTTCTTGGGCGAGATCGGTGCGATCTTGCCAATCGGGTGCGAGATGGTACAAGACTTTCTCGACATAAGACTGATACCGACGTAACAGTTCGGTAAAAACCGTTCTATCTGGGGTTTGTCCGTCTTGACACCGTAAAACCAAGTCGTAGTTAGAAAGTTGTTCTGGCGGCAGAGCAGTTTGAGAGACTGGGGTCTCAACTGTCGGCCAAGCAAAAGGAATGGATTGAGTCATGAGCAATATCTGGCGTTCGGACAAGCCTATACTTCGTTGACGCTTTTCCGATTTTAATAGTTCCGATTCACCGCAATTTCGCGCCACAGACATTTCGAGCGACTGTCACACGCTCTTGCGTTCGGTGGGGTGCGAACTCGGTCTCGCGCTAGGGTATCGATGACTTCTCGATAATTTCAGGAGCGATCGCCTTGCCGTCAACCCACTTTAGGTCGATCGCATCTGGCTTTCCTCTTGTCTGAATCTTTAAAATAATCCAGCCCGATCGTTACTTTTTTAACGCTTTCAACCCGTCCAAAAATCGCTCGGTTCGTATCCCAACTCCATCAGCATTCGTCGAAACAGGGGCAAACTCAAACCAATCACGTTCGTGTGGCAACCTTCGATTTTTTCCACGAACAATCCCCCTTTGCCGTCAATGGCAAAACAACCCGCACAGCGCATGGGTTCTCCCGTCGCCACGTAGCTTTCGATTTGAGCATCGCTCGCCTGGGCAAAATAGACCCGCGTTACCTGAGCGTTGACTAAGGTGATATTTTGAACGGTATCGATGAGAGCGTGTCCGGTATAAAGATCGCCAAACTGCCCTCGCATCACTTTCCAGCGGGCGATCGCTTCAGACTCATCTGCGGGTTTGCCAAAAATTTCATTTCCCACTTGCAAAATCGAATCACATCCCAGAATCAACATCGACTCGTCGGTTTGGCGAACGTCTGCCGCCGGAGTGCTTCCCTGTCTTACCCGTTCGGCAATGCTTTCGGCTTTGAGTTGAGCCAGAGTTTGAACCAAAGCCACGGCATTAGCAAGCTGAACTTGAGATTCATCCAAATCGCTCGGACAAACGATCGGCTCGATTCCAGCACTTTGCAGGAGTTGGCGGCGACCGAGAGAGGCAGAAGCCAGAATTAGGACGGGTACGCTCATCGGCAGGAAGTTCTATAGGATGTCGATCTTACCCGATTAATAAACGTGGAAGGAATTCACCACGGTTTGCAGTCGATCTTTCGTCTTTTGCCAGCGTTTTTCCGTGGTTGAGATATTGAAGGTAAAAAGTTGACCTCGACTGATGGCTACGCTGGCGAGATTGTGTCGCTCTCGATCGGCTAGATGAACGCTATATTCGAGGGTGTAGTAGGTTTTCTCTTTATAGTCGTACTGTTCGGCGCTGACGAGTTCGGCGGTGCGATTGGAGTCTGGAGGGGCGATCGCATTTTTGGACAAGGCATATCCAACTTCTGTCGGAGTTCCTAAGTCGGCTAAGGTTTGTTTGGAGCTGTCGGGGATCGGGCTGATAATCACGCTCACATTTTCTGTTTGCTCGATTAAATCGCGGAAGGCAACATCTGGTTTGATATTTCGCGTGTCGATTTCGACCCAACCGTTGGGATAGAGAAATTCGTAGCCGTCATAGCTATCGACAAAGCTTTTCAGTCCGCTAGTGGGTAGGTTCGCACAACTGGTGAGGGTACAAGCGACCACAACCAGAAATAGCGCCGCAATTTTTTTGAGCATGATTTCGATGGGTTCTCCATTAGATATATTACCCCGTGGGGGGAACGGGGGAAATAACGAACGACGAACGATCGACTACACCCAACATGAAACAAAAGGGTTCTCGATTTTGAGAACCCCTCATTGCCCTGCACTCAGAGTCACCTTTGAAATCTGCTAGCGTTCTAGAGTTTCGTGCCGCATTCAGGACAGAAAGTATGAGTGGCGGGATTTTTGCTATTGCAACTAGGGCAGTAGACTAGTTCGGTGGCTTTTTCGAGGGTTTTGCGATCGGGCAGGCCGAGCATCTGGGCGTTACTCTTACCCGGTGCGACCATCGGATAGCAGTTTTCGTTGCGGGTGATGCGGATATCGAGGACCACGGGCTTATCTGCGGCAAGCATGTTGGCGATCGCCTCTTGGAGATCTTCGCGATGAGTGACCAGAACTCCTTTGATTCCATAGGCATGGCACAAGAGTTCGATATCGGGCATCCCCACTTCCATATTCGAGGAAGAATAGCGCTCGCCGTAGAATGCTTCTTGCCACTGGCGCACCATTCCCTGCCAGCCATTATTGAGAATGACGGTCTTGACGTTGATGCCGAACTGGGCGAGGGTGCCGAGTTCTTGCAAGTTCATTTGGAAACTGCCATCGCCGCTGACACAGATAACTTGGCTTTCGGGAAGGGCGACTTTGGCCCCCATCGCTGCGGGTAGACCGTAACCCATCGTGCCCAGACCGGCGCTCGAAATCCACTGCCTCGGACCGTTGCGCAGAAATTGAGCCGCCCACATTTGATGTTGACCGACATCGGTGGTGTAGAAAGCATCGGGGGCTTGATGGGTCAATTCAACGATGACCTCTTGGGGGGAGATGCCCTCATTTGGGTGGGGGACGACGAGGGGATAGTCTTCTCGCCAGCGATCGATCCGATTTCTCCACCCTTGAGTTTTTTCTCCGGTTTCGGGAATTTGAGCGTTTTTGATGCGGTGCAGTAGTTGGGTTAGCACTTTGCCCACATCACCGACGATGGGTACGTCGGGAGCGCGATTTTTTCCCACTTCTGCCGGATCGATATCGATGTGGATGGCTTTGGCGCGGGCGGCAAATTCATCGAGTTTTCCGGTGACGCGATCGTCAAATCTCGCACCGATGGCCACGAGCAAATCGCACTCGCTCACCGCAAAGTTGGCGTAGGCCGTGCCGTGCATTCCCAGCATTCCCACAGAAAGGGGGTGGTTTTCATCGAATGCCCCTTTCCCCATCAATGTTGTCGTCACCGGAATTTGGAAATGTTCGGCAAGTTCTCGAATGCGATCGTGGGCGTTGGCGGCGATCGCTCCTCCCCCAACGTACATCAACGGCTGCTGTGCCTGGGTCAGTAACTCGATGGCTAAGTCGATCTGGCGGGGATTGCCCTTGACCGTCGGACGATACCCCGGAATCTCGATGTCTCCGGGTTCGACGGGGATGTAGTCGAATTCTTCAAGTCCCACGTCTTTGGGCACGTCGATGAGCACCGGCCCCGGTCGTCCCGTGGCGGCTAGATGAAAGGCTTCGGCCACGATTTTCGCCATCTCTTTGGGCTGGCGAACGACGTAAGAGTGCTTGACGATGGGCAGGGTAATGCCAAAAATGTCGGTTTCTTGAAAAGCATCGGTGCCGATGGCGTTGCGGGGCACTTGTCCGGTGACCACTACCATCGGAATCGAATCCATGTGGGCGGTAGCAATCCCGGTGACGAGATTCGTTGCCCCCGGCCCGGAGGTTCCGAAGCAAACTCCCACTTGTCCGGTGGCACGGGCGTAGCCATCGGCAGCATGAGATGCGCCTTGTTCGTGGCGAACGAGAATATGCTGTAGGTCGCCCCGAGCTTCTGCCCGATACAGTTCGTCGTAGATGGGGAGGATCGCGCCACCGGGATAGCCAAAGATATGTCGGACACCGTGGCGCTTCAAACTATCGATCAGGGCAAATGCACCTGTTGCACGCTTTGAAGCCACTCTTTGCAGTTGCACGGCCAGAACCTCTTTAAAATCAAATGTACTGGAGCTTTTAGAGAATCGTATCAAGATTATGGGGTCAAGGTCGATTTATCTCTTGAGTTCTTCATATTTTGAGAGGTTTGGGTTCTTCAAGACTGAAGGAGCGGGGCTTGTAGACTTTCACGATCGAGAGGTTATCGGCGATCGGATTTCGAGCTGCCTGGGTGGGTCTCTCAAGAAATCGGCGCAAACCAGTTTGAAAAGTGTCCTATAGGTCTTTCAAGAATACCCCTAGAAATGCTGCTTTTGAATTTTGCCCATCGAATAGCGCTTCAGAAGTTTTAAAATTCAAATCTATTTGATATTGACAATTGTCATTTTCTCTTGTACCTCTAGATCGAAAATATCTGGAATCGAGAGGTCGATCGAAACGGTGAAATTGCTACGGATGAAAGGTCTTTTGCCCCCGATCGACCCGACTCGATCTCCCCCATGAAACCGTCGGGAAAAATTCGAGTTTGGCATCCAGACAGGTCTTTTTACCTCAAAAATTTCGTCTTTCTCATAAGAATGAATTATCGGGTTTAAATCAGTTCAAACAATCGGGGATCGCTAAAAATTTGACTTACACCCTGAAATAAAATAACGTTTTACTCAGATGGAATTAGGGTGTATGGGTATCTAGTTTTGATGTTTGTTTCAAACCATATTTCAAAGATCGTTATTCCCACAACCATCATTGCCATCTTTGCGGCTTTAAGTCCGTGGTTGACGGGAGATAAGGGAAACCTAACCGATCTCAAGCAAGGATCGCCCCATCAAAATGTCATATCTTCAGTTCGAGCGAGAGCTTCAACTCGCAAAATCGATCGAACTTTGTTGCACGAGTTCAACTCTGACGGGCAGTGGCAACGAACCTCGAATTGGGCAGTTGAAGGGATGGTCGAACATTTTTATGCGACGGATGTTTTCGGCAGCTCGTCGGATGCCCGCAAGAACGGACGGTTCGATCGAAAGCGATCGACCTCAGAATTGACCGGAAATGGGAGAAGTTGGAGGCAATGGGTTGGCTTCGAGCGACGTGACGCGCGCGACGTATTTCCTCAAAATCTGTTCGATGGCGACGACAACATCACTCAAGAAGACTGGTACGAGCTATTTGCCACGCCCAACTCAGCCGGTCCGGTTGCCATCGGTGCAGCGGAAGGAACCCGAACGGCAACCGGGGGAACCACCGAACGATATTGGGGTCATCGCGATCCCGGCAACGGAGCGAGGAACCTGGGCACTTTCAGCTACCAGCACAGCGCGAGCAGTCCGCAACAGGCCGACATGCTTCAGCTTGCCCGCTTGAAACGACAAATTACCCAAGTTAAACGTCAAGCTCGCGATCGCCAGATCGATCTTTCGACTCTCGACTTAGTGGTGGCCGCCGATTTACTCAACCAGTCTCCAGAGGCGGGACTGCATTTCATGGAAAACTTGAAGCAGGCGCGGGAAAACGGTCTCGAAGGACTCGATGCCCTCCTCAACGCGAGAATGTACAGCTACGTCAATCCCAAAACTCAAAGCTTGGAAGCGGCTGGCTTCGATAACAGTTGGGCCAATCTCAAACACGACCAAATGCGTCGCCTAGAAGAAATTAAAGCCGCACTCAAAGAACAAGGGGTTTTATAAGTTAACGTCAGACGCAGGGTAAGACAGTTTCCGGTAAAAGTAGGGAATGGGGATGGGGGATGGAGAATGGAGTTTCCCCCTCACCCGAACAGGAGATTTACTTGAGTGTGGTGTGCCCGATTCAAGTCCGTTTCCCAATACAATCTCGAATCGCAGCGAACTCGAACTTCACCCGCACCTCGCGTTAAACTAAAGTCTTGATACTATAGCAACCGCTTTAGCGGTGAAGACCATTAGAACAATCGGGTAATTAACCCGAAGTCTTTCGTAAGCATTCAGATCTCGACGACGAACAAAAACGATGTAAGGGCGGGTTTAGCAATCTCTTGGGAGACTTGCCTAAAAGACAGACTTTATGAATCCCGATCTCTCCCTTGACGTACGGTATTGGCTGAGGATGTTTCTCGGGTTGTTCCCATTTTGGGCGATCGCATTCCTGGTTCCCACAAGTGCCTTGGCTCAAATCGTCCCCGACGATACCCTACCGAACAACTCTAGTGTCACCATTGAAGACACATTACAGCGAATCTCTGGCGGGACTGAAGCAGGTGGCAATCTCTTCCACAGCTTCCAAGAATTCAACGTTCCGACCGTCGGAACTGCTTATTTCGACAATGCCCTCACCATCGACAACATTATTACCCGCGTCACCGGGGGCAATCTATCGAATATCGATGGGTTAATTCGCGCCAACGGGACGGCAAATCTGTTTCTGATTAACCCAGCAGGAATTGCCTTCGGGGAAAACGCACAACTGGATATCGGTGGCTCGTTTTTCGGCAGTACGGCCGAGAGTTTGATATTTGAAGATGGCAGTTTCTACAATGCCACGGAACCCAGCGCATCGCCGTTATTGAGTATCAACGTTCCCATCGGCTTGCAGTTTGGAGAAAACCCCGGCAGCATTATCAATCGATCGATCGCCCCATCCGCTTTCAACTCCCCCGTCCCCGATATTCCTTTTTCCCTACCGCCCGAACTCAATTTCGCCCAAGCCGGACTTGAAGTTCGCCCCGGACAAACCTTAGCGCTCATCGGTGGAGATATTCAGCTTGTGGGGGGAAATTTAACGGCCAGTGGCGGGCAAATTTATCTCGGTAGCGTGGCGGGTGAAGGTACGGTGAATTTTGTCTCAACTCCCTTGGGGTGGCGTTTTGAGGAAAGTAATATCGCCAACGCAGGCAATATCGGTTTATCCGATGGCAGCCTCCTCAATACCAGTGGTGTGGGGAGTGGGAGAGTAGAAATCGCTGGGGGGAACGTGACGCTAAGCGATTCGCGCATATTTGCCCTCACCCTGGGAAACCTCGACGGTAGAGGGATCGATGTGCGCGCCCGACAGTTGCAGGTTGGGGAAGGGTCGAAATTGTCCACCCTGACGCTCGGAGAGGGGCGAGGGGGTGATATCGATCTTCAAACGACAAATGCAGTGGAACTCAACGGACTGGGGCTTGAGGGTTATCGGCGATTTATCGGCACGTACATTACTCTGGGAACCTTAGACCCCTTCGACGAGCAAATCGTTTTGAATACGGGGACGGTTGGAACTGGGGATGCGGGAAATATTGTCATCGAGACGGGAAACCTGCGGTTGAGAAACGGAGCGATCGGGGGGAGTGCCACCGCAGGAGAGGGAAATGCCGGCAATCTGACCGTTCGTGCCAACACGATCGAACTGGTGGGTTCTGTCATCAACAACGGGACCGCTCGATCGAGTCCGGAAGTTGGAGGAGACACCGGACTCGGAGGAGATATCATTATTGAGACCGCACAGCTGGTTCTGCGCGATGAAGCGATTCTGGCGAGCGTCACTCCCAGTAACGCCGATGCGGGAGATATCACCATTACCGCCACAGAATCCGTGGAATTGTTCGGTCCCCCTGCGGGTGCTGTGGTGCAAACGGTCATCAGTACGAACACCTTGGATCTCAACGGAAGTGCGGGCGACATTAACATCGACACAAAACGATCGATCGTCTCGGGAGGAGCGGCAATTAGCTCGGACAACGGCGCGATTCTTGGCAACTTACTCTTGTCTAATAGCTCGGGATCGGGCGGCAATGTCACCATTCGAGCTTCAGAGTCGGTGGAGATAAGCGGAATTTCCGAAGAGTTCGCGTTTGGCGGTCGAACTCCCAGTTTTATTTCTGCGAATACCCTCAACTCATCGTCCGGGGAAAATATCCGCATTTCCACTCCCGTTCTGAGAGTGCTCGATGGAGGTAACATCTCTACTGCATCTTTGAATGATGGAGAGGCTGGAGACATTATTATTGATGCGAGTCGCGTTGAAGTGAGCGGTCGTGGGGGGAACGGTCAGCTTCCCAGTAGCATTGAGGTTTCTGTTGGCATTCTAGGCTTCTTAAACGATGCCAATGCCACCGGAAATGGCGGGGAGTTGAACCTTAATGCCGATCGACTGACGGTTCGAGATGGAGCAACGATAACGGGTCTGGCACTCGGAACTGGAAGTGCTGGCAATCTCAATATTCGGGTAGGGGAACTGGTGCTGGAGAACCAAGGCAGCATCAACGCTTCGACGAGTTCCGGTTTGGGTGGCAATCTCAATCTCCAGGCGCAAGATATCCAATTGCGACAGCAAAGCCGCATCGAAACCAATGCTGGCAACGCCACGGGGGGAAATATCGCGATCGATACCGAAACTCTCATCGCATTGGAAAATAGCGACATCTCTGCCAATTCAACGGGGTCTCGGGGTGGCAATATTACCGTAGATGCGATCGGGATTTTCGGGACGGACTTTCGCTTGTTCACCACTCCCGAAAGTGACATCACCGCTACGGGAAGAACCCAGGAGGATGCGGGTACGGTGGCACTGAATACCCCCGATGTGGATACGGCCGGATTGGTGAATTTACCCACAAACGTTACCGACCCGAGCGATCGCATCACCACTGGCTGCGACGCATTCGCCGGTTCTCAGTTTACCGTCACCGGACGAGACAGCTTGCCAGAAGATCCCATGGGAATGCTGCGCGGACAGACCATCTGGGAAGACTGGCGAGATTTGGAGGAGGCATCTGTCACTTCCACCAACAACCATTCCATTTCTGTCGCGATCGAACCTTTTCCCGTCCCGATTGTGGAGGCGACGGGTTGGAGAACGAACGAGTCGGGTCAAGTAGAACTCATCGCCCACCATTCCCCCAATTTCTCTTTGAAGTCTCCCGAGTGCAGCGATTTGAATTCGGAATTTTAGTACTGCTACGCAGAATTAAAAATATAAAATAACGTTGAAAAGTGCTAAGTCGATCGAGAATTATTGACTGACTCGTCGATAAATTACCCAATTTTTATAGAAGAAAACGGGTGTTTTTCATTCGGAAACACCAGCTTTTTTGTTGTGGCGTGCCTTAAAAAACAAACCTGTAAGATAAGGCGATCGCGCCTCGAACCAATCGAGAGTCGAGCTACATCCATTTAATAACTCGGAGATAGCGATTTCAGTAATTTTGCTGATGACATTTATCCGTTGCACTGGATAAATAAACTAAAGCCTTGACGTTAAATCGCATCTACCCCTTCATCAAGTCAAATCTTATTTCTGGCGAAGATTTGGACTCCAAGCGATCGGTCGGGCAATCACTCTAAATCGGGTTCATCAAGACTTGACGGCGCGATCGCATTTAGATTTTTCTATCGCCTCCATCGATTCTAAATCGATCGACAAGCCTGATTTCTCGCACACGTACGGACTTCATGACTCTAAATTTCTCCATTAACCGTCGGCAGCAGCTGAGGATGCCCAGCGGGTTGTTTCCATTGTGGGCGATCGCCTTCCTTCTGGGAATTCCCGCAAGTGCCTTGGCTCAAATCGTTCCCGATGGCACCCTACCCAATAACTCCACCATCACCGTCGAAGACACATTACAGCGAATATCTGGCGGGACTGAAGCAGGCGGCAATCTCTTCCACAGCTTCCAAGAATTCAACGTTCCCACACTCGGAACCGCATATTTCGATAATGCCGTCACCATCGATAACATTATTACCCGCGTCACTGGTGGCAATCTATCGAGCATCGACGGACTCATCCGCGCCAACGGAACCGCCAATTTATTTCTCATCAATCCAGCCGGAATCGTCTTCGGGCCGAACGCCAGCTTAAATATTGGCGGGTCGTTTTTGGGCAGTAGTGCCGAGAGTATCTTCTTTACCGATGGCAGCGAGTTTAGCGCCACCGCTCCCAATCCCGATGCCCTACTCACCATCAATATTCCCATCGGTCTGCAAATGGGCGCGAATCCCGGACCGATTGTGGTGCGAGGGGACGGCGTATCGGGAACCGTACCGGGCTTGGAAGATCGGGCGTTGAGCGTTACTCCCCTGAATACCCTGGCGTTGGTGGGTGGCGATGTCACCCTGGCTGGGGGGATTCTGAGCGCCTTCTCTGGGCGGATTGAAGTCGGCAGTGCCGCCAATACCCGCGTCAACCTAAATCCAGTGTTGGTGGGTTGGCAATTGGGTTACGAAGAAACCCCCACCAGCCGATTTGGGGCGGTGCAACTGGTGAATCGTTCCTCCCTGTGGAATCCCAACGTGGGGATTGAAGCGCTAGCGGGAGTTACCACCGGAGGCGGTATCCAAGTGCAAGCCGGAACCCTAGAAATCGATCGCTCCCAAATTGCCGCGATTGCCCTGGGGAACGTCCGCGCCGACGATATCACCCTCAACGCCACGGAATCCATAGAATTACGCGGAACGGTACTCGAAGCCTTTCCCTTCAGTTCCTGGGTGGTGAACCAAGTCGGAGAAGGGGCCCCAGGAGATAGCGGCAACGTCACCGTCAATACCCCCCAGTTGCGAGCCTTCGATGGCGGTACGATTCAAACCCTGAGTCAGGGTGCGGGCAATGCCGGAGCGGTAGAAGTGAATGCCGACTCGATTCTCCTGAGCGGTTCTGCGCCCCCCGACCCCAGTGGCAACCCCGTCGAGCAAATCCTCAACAGCCGAATTGCCAGCGAAACCCTGGGAAGCGGAAATGGCGGGCCGGTGAGGGTGAATGCCACCCAAATGACGCTTCTCGATGGGGGACAGGTGGCCTCGTCGGTATTTCCCCCCGCCAGCGGCAATGGCGGCAACATTACCCTCAGCGTTTCCGAGTCGATAACGGCCACCGGTATCGCCCCCACCAATCCTACCCTCGGTAGCGGCATCCAAACTGTGAGTTTGGGAGCGGGAAATAGCGGCGATATCGAAGTCTCTGCTGGGGCGCTGAACTTTTTCGAGGGTGGCGGAATTTTCTCGTTTAACCAAGGAACCGGGTTGGGAGGCAACATCGCCGTTAACGTCGCCGACTCGATCGGGGCAGTGGAGGTTAACCCGGCGATTCCAACTCTCCCCAGCGGGATTACCTCTTTCACGGTGAGTCCCCGAGATGGAGGAAACGTGGATGTCACCGCAGGGCGAGTTAACCTCTCAGGAGGAGGCTCGATTGGCGCTTTTACCCTCGTTCAATTAGCCGGAGAGCCGCTTCCCGGTGGGGGAGAGGGGAATACGGGGAACGTGACGGTGAACGCTCGCGAATCGATCGAGATCTCCGGTGCGAGCGCTCTAGCTCCCGATCGCTTTTCTTTGCTGGGCACGACGACCTTAGCCGCTGGAGATGCTGGAGATGTGAATGTTTCGACCCCACGGTTGAGCATCACCGATGGTGGAGGACTTCTCTCCGCGGTGGTTCCGTCTTTCTCCAGCCTAGGAGCGCCCTTACCCACTTCCGGAACGGGGAACGGGGGAAATGTCACGGTCAATGCCTCCGAGTCAATTTTTATCGCCGGTGTCAATCCGGTTATCGACGGGAATACCGTTTTGGGAACCACAAGCTTGGGTCGGGGGAACGGCGGGAATGTCGTCGTGAGAACCCCTCGCTTAACCGTACGTACTGGCGGCACGGTGAATGCAGGAACCCTAGCATCAGGAAATGCTGGCACGGTGGATATTGAGGCATCGGAAATCGTACTCGAAGGTGACGGTTTGCCCGATAACAACGGTGGAAGTATTTCGGTGACGGCGTTTATACCCAGTCCAGACTTTCGACAAGCGTTCTTTTTACCGGATGTCCCCACGGGAAATACGGGGGCTTTGCGCGTTAAAACCGATCGCCTCAGTATCAGTGACGGTGGTTTCATCAGCGCGCGGCACAATGGTACCGGCGATGCCGGGGACTTGTTCGTCGAGGCGAACTCGATTTCCATGAGCGATGGTGCCGGGATTCTGGCAACGACCGTCGGGGGACAGGGGGGAAATATCGTCCTCAATGTCGAAGAATCCTTGCAACTGCGCCGGGGCAGCGGAATTAGTGCTGAAGCTTTGAGCGGTGTCGGCGATGGGGGCAACCTCACCATCGATGCCGAGACGATCGTCGCCTTGGAAAATAGCGACATCATCGCCAATGCCGTGGGCGGCAACGGCGGCAACATCGAGATTACCACCCAAGGCTTGTTCGGGACGGAATTCCGCTCCCAACTCACCCCCGAAAGCGACATCACCGCCAGTTCCCAGTTTGCCGCCAATGGCGTAGTGCAGGTGAACCAACCCAACGTCGATCCCGCTTCGGGGCTGGTGGACTTGCCCACGAGCGTCACCGACCCGAGCGATCGCATCGGTCGCGGCTGCGAAGACTATGCAGACTCTGCATTTGTTGCCACCGGACGGGGCGGTTTGACCGAAGAACCGATGGCGGTGATTCGCGGGCAAACCATCTGGGAAGACTGGCAGTATTTTGGGGAGGCATCTACAACCTCTACCAACGACAATCCCGTTTCCGCGATCGTCGAATCCTCTCCCGCCCCGGTTGTGGAGGCGACGGGTTGGAGAACGAACGAGTCGGGTCAAGTAGAACTCATCGCCCACCATTCCCCCAATTTCTCCTTGAAGTTTCCCGAGTGTTCGGATTTGAATTCGGAATCTTAGTACTGCTACGCAGAATTAAAAATGTAAAATAACGTTGAAAAGTGCTAAGTCGATCGAGAATTGTTGACTGATTCGTCGATAAATTACCCAATTTTCATAGAAGAAAACGGGTGTTTTTTATTCGGAAACACCAGCTTTTTCGTTGTGGTGTGACTGAAACAACAAACCTGTAAGATAAGGCGATCGCGCCTCGAACCGATCGAGATCGAGAGTCGAGCTACATCCATTTAATAACTCGGAGATAACGATTTCAGTAATTTTGCTGATGACATTTATCCATTGCACTGGATAAATAAACTAAAGCCTTGACGTTAAATCGCATCTACCCCTTCATTAAGTCAAATCTTATTTCTGGCAAAGATTTGGACTCCAAGCGATCGGTCGGGCAATCACTCTAAATCGGGTTCATCGAGACTTGACGGCGCGATCGCATTTAGATTTTTCTATCGCCTCTATCGATCCTAAAAGGGAGACAAGAAAGAATGCGCGGATCTTGCATTCATCCTCCTCCAACTTCCCCAGCTTCCCCAACCCCGAAGCTCGCACGACCTGACTTAGATCGCAACTGTTGAAGAACCTGAAGAACCTGAAGAACCGATCGCAACCTCATGAAAAGAACCCGTTCGCGCAAACCTCTCACACCCTCTCGTTCTCGCCGTCAATTGCTGTCGCAGTTGCGAGGTCGCAAACTGAGACGATCGCCGGGTCGGTCTCCCTGGCGACCGCGAACGTGGCGGGCGATCGCCCTAGCTTTAGTAACAATGTGTTTTGTCTCGATCGGGATTCCAGCAATTGCCCAGGTTGCCGCTAACCGCTCGTTAGAGCCGGGAGAAGTTCGGGTGGGGGTAGCTCCTTCCTCCGTGGCATCAGAGGCGCTGGCGGGGTCGTTAGAGCGGGGAAAACAGCTCTATGGGGAAGGACGGCTGACGGAAGCGGTCGCCCTGTGGCAGCAAGCAGCAGAGACGTTTCAAGGGCAAGGAGACATTTTCAACCAAACTCAAGCCCTCAACTATCTGAGCCTGGTTTACCAAGATTTGGGAGAATGGGAGCAAGCGGAAACGGCCCTCGATCGCAGCGTCAACCTCCTGCAAAGCCAAACGGAACTCCAACCCCAAGGAGCGGCGCTGCTAGCTCAAGCCCTCAACAATCGCGGTAGTCTGGAGTTGGCGACGGGACGAACGGAAGCGGCGATCGCCACCTGGGTTCAAGCCGGGGAAATTTACGATCGCGCCGGGAACGAAACCGGAGCCATCGGCAGCCAAATCAACCAAGCCACTGCCCTACAAACCCTGGGACAATACCGACGGGCGCGATCGATTCTCGAAACCGTCGGCGAACAGTTGCAATCCCAGCCCGATTCTCAACTTAAAGCCGACGGTCTGCGCAATTTGGGACGCGCCCTGCAAACGGTGGGAGACTTGCTCGATGCCAAAGCCACCCTCGAGCAAAGTTGGGGGATTAGCGAGCGATTGGGAGAAACCGCCGAGAAAGGGGCAACTCTGCTCGCCATCGGCAATATCGCCCGCGATTTGCGACAAAATGATATCGCTCTGGAGTACTATCGAGAAGCCGCTCGCAACGCCAATACCCCGATTGCGATCGTCCAAGCCCAACTCAACGAACTCAGCCTGCTTGCCGCCACGGAACGCTGGGAAGCAGCGATGGCATTGGTGCCGAAAATCCCGCCGATTTTACGAGATTTACCCCCCGGACGCGCTGCCCTCTACGCCGAAATCAACCTGGCGGAAAGTTTGACGAAACTGCCAGATTTCGACGATGGGGAAATCGCCCAACTGCTGGCAGGGACGATCGATCGCGCCCGAGAACTCGGAGACGAACGCGCCGAAGCTTACGCCCTGTCGCAACTGGGAAATCTGTACGCCCAAGGGCAGCAATGGCAAGAGGCCAAACAACTCAACGAGCAGTCTTTGCAAATCGCCCAACGCCTGAATGCCGAAGAGTTAAGCGCGCGGTCTTCTTGGCAATTGGGTCGCGTCCTCAAGCAGCAAGGGGAGACCTCTGGGGCGGTTGCTGCCTATAAAAATGCCTTCGATACCCTCCAATCCCTGCGAGGGGACTTGGTGGCAATTTCCTCGGACGTGCAGTATGGATTTAAAGACAGTATCGAGCCAGTCTATCGCGAGTTCGTCAGCTTGCTGTTGCAGCCCCAAGCTACCCAAGCCGAACTCAAACAGGCGCGGGACGTGATGGAAGCCCTGCAACTGGTAGAACTCGACAACTTTTTTAACGAAGCGTGCCTGGAGACTCGCCCGGTGCAAATCGACCAAATCGACCCTCATGCGGCGGTTTTACACCCGGTTATCCTGAACGATCGCTTTGAGGTCATTCTTTCGCTTCCCGATGGCACCTTACGCCACTATTCCACCGCCATCCCGCTCCCGGAGGTCGATCGGACTTTGACTCAGCTGTATTCTTCCATCTATTTAGGGTACTCTGAAGATGGTAGACTTAAATATTCGGGGCAAGTATACAACTGGTTAATCCGCCCCGTCGAGGCAGAGTTAGCCAGCTACAATATCGAAACTCTGGTTTTCGTACTCGATGGGTTCTTGAGAAGTCTGCCGATGGGTGCGCTCTACGACGGCACGGAGTACTTGCTCGAAAAATACAGCATTGCTCTGAGTCCGGGATTGCAGCTCTTTCCCGAACAGCTAGAGCGGAGCGAACTACAGGCGCTAACGGCAGGACTGACGGAGGCGCGTCAGGGATTTTCGGCTCTGCCGGGGGTGGGAGTCGAAGTCGAAGAAATTTCGGCTGAGGTGGATTCCCAAGTTTTAATCGATCGGGGATTCACTCGTAAAGCGTTCGAGGAGAAACTCGAAGCCCAAGATTTCGGACTGGTGCACCTGGCCACTCACGGTCAGTTCAGTTCCAATCCCGAGGAAACGTTTTTGTTAACCTGGGATGACAAAATTAAGGTTAACGATTTCGATCGCCTCCTCCAAGGTAAAAGCAGTGGCTCCAACCCTGTAGAGTTGCTAGTCTTGAGTGCTTGTCAAACCGCATCGGGAGATCGGCGCGCCGCGCTCGGATTGGCCGGATTTGCATTAAGATCTGGAGCAAGGAGTACCCTGGCAACCCTGTGGTCGGTCAGCGATCGTTCGACGGCCGAGCTGATGAGCCAGTTTTACGAGCGGCTTACCGAAATCGATACAGATATCACCAAAGCGGAAGCCCTCCGCCAAGCGCAACTTGCGCTTTTACAAGATCCGCGATACAACCACCCCTACTTTTGGGCACCGTTTGTCTTAGTGGGGAACTGGTTGTAATAGCATAAAAAATCAAGACATGTTAACTGGGAGATCTATTACGATGACTCTATTCAATCGTACTGCTTTTGCCGTGAGTGCCGTTGCCCTCGCTTTTGTTTTTGGAGAGGTTGCCCGCGCCGAAGTTCAATTTGAAGCGCCCGATAATTCTGCCCCCAGCACTAGTATCGGTGGTGGTACTCGAGGAAACGCCCAAGGAGATACCCCAGTTAACGATGCCGAAATAGAAGGGAGTTCTGCGTGCGCGATCGAATCTGAGACTCCCGAAGCGTCGGCATTAACTCCAATTCCCGAGGACGAGGAGAGTGCCGAACTGAATTTTCTCGATCTCGAGGAGATGACTTCGACGTTTGCCGCAGAAGATAGCCCTTCAGAAGATTCGCAGGTGCAAATTACTGACGAAACACCGTCAGATGAGATGACTCAGGTGCATCAACCCACACAACCATCAAACTGCGAAAGAGAGGCTCTATCCGATGAAATATAATAATTCTATTTCTTTGATGTTCATGGCGATTTCCCTCGCGGTCGCCATCGGCTTTTCCCCTGAAGTTCGAGCGGAGATCGAATTCAACGATCCCGAAGATCCCGCACCAGCCGAGACCGTTGGAGACAGCTTACCCACCGATTTGGGTTTCGAGGCACCTGACGGCTTGGGCGCGCCACCCCATACTGAAAGCGGTGGCGTTCGCAGCGACGACGAATTCTCGTTCCCACAAGACGCGACGTTGCCTGCAATTGGCGAGGGTAGCGTTCGTGGCGACGAAGGTGCACTGCCAGTGCTGGACTTGACTTCACCCGAAACCACCGAATTGTGGGAAGAGGTAGAGTTCTTGATTCCGGGGATTTCGGTTCCCGACAATACGGCTTCCGAAGCTTCCGAAACCCAGGAAGAGCTGGGTGCAGATGTGTCAGATACAGATGAGTCGAGCGAATAATCGATCGGACTGATATCGGGGTGCAGCTCTAGTTATGTTGGAACTGTACGATAAGGAGAGTGAATTCGTGACTCCATTTAACTACTACTCTATTGCTCAAACTTTTTGCGCTGTCTCCATTGCCGGAGTCATGGCACTCGCCACGGGAATTTCCCATGCGGCAAACGCCCGCATTCAATTTAGCCCACCTAACGATCCCACCCCGCAAAATACGACCGGGGGAGGCGTTAGAGGTCAGGTTCGATTTCAAACCCCAGGCGACGCGGCTCCTGGAGATACAACGGGTGGGGGCGTTCGCGGCGATATTGGCTTCCAAGCTCCCGGCGATGCGGCTCCTGGAGATACGACAGGTGGGGGCGTTCGCGGCGATATTGGCTTCCAAGCTCCCGGCGATGCCAGTCCCGACGACAGCACGGGTGGCGGTGTGCGCGGCGATGTCGGCTTCCAAGCCCCTGGTGATGCCAGTCCCGACGATAGCACGGGTGGGGGCGTTCGTGGCGACGAACTAGTTGAAGTCATTCCGTTACTGCCAAGCACGCAATACGGTCGCACCATCGCCGCTCGTCCGACGATTATGGTGTACGTTCCCGAAACGGTCGAGGGGCAAAAAGCCTTTTTCAGCTTGCAGGACGAACAGCGCAACCACCACTACCAAATGACCCTCGAACTTTCCGGTGAAGGGGGAGTACTTCTGATTACCCTGCCCGAAGATGCGCCGGAATTGGAGGTGGGTAAAAATTACGTCTGGTTCTTTGCACCGATTCAATCCGATGGCATTTTACGACCGGATAACTACGATGTCGTGGGTTGGGTGAAGCGGGTGGAATCCCCGGTAGCAATCGATCGCACTGTCGATCCGATCGAAACGGCGATCGAACTGGCAGAGTCGGGCATTTGGTACGATACGCTCTCTTTGGTGGCGCAAGCCAAACAAAACCAGCCCCAGAACGCGACCTATGCCAGTGAATGGCACGATTTATTGGAGCAGGTGGGACTACAGTCTGTGGCCAGTCGCTCGATTCGCAATCTGTAAGTCGAGCTGACCTTTATTTAAGGCTTCTTGGACTTGAGGTTACTGTAAATAGATTGTAGATCGATCGTTAAGAGTAACCTCAAATCCAAACTTTTAACTTCAATACTTTTGAAGTCTTCTAACTTCGAGCGTGCCACACTAGTGCAGCGCGGCAGAAATAACTGACCAGCCCTCAACCCTTGAAAGCTATGTGTACTCGGCATTTTTAATTTTTAATTTTGCATTTTTAATTTCGCGTAGCGGCACTAGATATCATATCTCGGTCAATCGACGAATGAGTCGATCGCGGCGATCGCATTTATTGGAGAAGGGCGCGGTTCGATCGCGATCGTCTTTGAATATCTAGGTCGATAGACGGGCAAGTCTAAATTAGTAAATAAATATCGATCGATATTTATATCTACATTCACCGATCGGGTTTCCGATCGGTATGGGTAATCTGAGGAAGAATGAGAATTGAGTGTTTCTGGTTGCCGAGGCCTAAAGATGCTAATATTAACTGGCATTATCTAGCTTTTCTAATCCAGATTACTGACCGCAATAATTATTAAAACATGTAACCATCAAAATATATTTTTTGTTGTCCGTAAGTATCGAGTATTTTAACAAAATAAAACCGCTCTATAAAATATAAATTATTTTTTGCCGATTTTCATTAAGCTGTGTAATTTAAATCTCTAAAAACTTAATTTATTGATTTTGGTGATTTATATCTTTGAAAGCATCAATAAAAATATTGTTATTTTTACTCAAATTTATTTAAGTATTAAGCCTGAATAAACATATTTTTCGATCTTCAATATTATTTTGCTTTCTATCTTATATTCTCTATTTTTTTTATTTCTATTGTTCTCTCCAAAGAGACTTTATATCGATAACCAAAAGCCCAAAACTTGACTATACTGTATATAGCAATTTCAATAGAATTTGAACGTCACCCCGATCGTCTTCCGATCCCCTTGAAGTTGAGGAGACTCAAAAACGCTCCTCTGATTGGGAAGTGCTATCTTAAAACCTAAAAATATCCGGATGGGTCAATGTTCGAGCGAACAAGTAATTAGCACGAAATTTACTTTGTCAGCTTCTCGCCATTGTCCGAATCGATCGGTTTCGAGGACGTTCGAGTTAACCACACCTCTCTAGGCAGCGCAATGTGGCAGCAATTCAAACAGCAAATGGGCAAGTGGCGCAGTATCGCGATCGTCGCCTCTGTTGTCGCCGTCTCTGTGGCGATCGGATCGGAAACGGGCATTTTCCAGCTACTCGAATGGGCCGCCCTCGACCAATTTTTTGCTTTGCGTCCGGTCGAACCCCTCGATAAACGAATTGCGATCGTCACCGTCGATGAAGCCGATATCCAGCATATCGGGCAATGGCCGATGCCCGACGGCGTGATGGCGCAGTTACTCGAAAATATTCGATCGCAACAACCGATCGCCATCGGTCTGGATATTTATCGAGATTTACCCCTAGAACCGGGACACCAGAGATTGGTACGAGTGTTCGAGTCCACCCCCAACTTGATCGGCATTCAAAAAATTGCTGGAGAAGCCGTCGCCCCGCCTCCAGCCTTGGAAAAAGACGGTCGCGTTGCTGCTTCTGATAACGTCACCGATGCCGATGGAAAGGTGCGTCGGGGGGTCGTGGCGATCGGACCGGACCAAGAAAACCTGATTCAGGGTTTGGGGACTCGGTTGGCACTCGAGTATTTGGAAAATCGGGGTCTCGAACTCACCATGGCCGACAAAGCCAAGAATATCTTTCAAATCGGCAATGCCAAATTTCATCCCGTAATTAAAACCGATCGCGGTTATATCGGGCCCAATGCCGATACGGGGGGTTTTCAAATTATGCTCAACTATCGAGGGCAAATCGATCGCTTCGAGACGATCGCCATGAAAGATGTCCTCGAAAACCGCATCCGGGCCGATTTGATGCGCGATCGGCTCGTTTTTATCGGTGCGATTACCCCCAGCCTCAAAGACATTTTTCAAACCCCTTACAACAACGCCCTCGGTCAGGAAAACAAGCAAATGCCGGGGATTGTCATTCACGCCAATCTCGCCAGCCAAATTTTGAGTGCGGCCCTTAACGATCGCCCGATGATGCGAGTTTGGGGGCGAGGAGTGCATTGGTTGTGGATTGCCACTTGGTCTTTCGTGGGAGCCGTCGGGGGTTGGTCTTTGTTGCAAACCCGCCCGTTTAGAAAGAATCTGTTTTTAATCGGGACGCTTTGCGTGGCGATCGGTGCCGGTGGCTTGCTCGGTGCGACCAGTTACCTAGCATTTCTATCGGGTTGGGCGATCCCGGTCTTTTCTCCCTTCCTAGCAACGGTTGCCTCGGCGATTTGGATCGCCAACTACCACGACCAATGGCAGCTCAAGCAAGTCAATCAAAAACTCGCGACCACCAACACTCAGCTAGCTGTCGCCAACGCCCAATTGGAAGACTACTCGCACACCCTAGAAACCCGAGTCGAACAACGCACTCAAGAGTTGCGCCAAGAAGCCATCGAACGCCAGCGCGCCGAAGAAGAAGCTCGATTGCTCCTCGAGATCGGTACGACCATCAGTACCGCACCCAATTTGGAAATGGCTCTGGAACTGGTGCTGGCTCGGGTTTGTCAAACCACTGGCTGGGCCTACGGAGAAGTGTGGGTCCCCAGTGCCGATGCCCAGGTGCTCGAATGTTTGCCCATCTGGTACGGTCGGGAAGATGCCAAGAGCGGCAACAGCCAGGTGTTAGAGGCATTGCGCCAACAGACGCAACAGACGACCTTTGGCTCGAACGAGGGATTACCGGGGCGAGTTTGGTTCTCCAAACAGGCTGAGTGGATTCCTGAGTTGCCGTCTGAGTCCAACGAAGTCTTCCCTCGAGCCACCCTCGCGCGCCAATGGGGACAGCAAGGTGCGTTTGGCGTACCGATTCTGAGTTCCCCCGAAGAGGATGGCGAATCCATTCGAGTGCTGGCAGTACTGGTGTTTCTAACCCCCGAATCCCGGCTCGAAGATAAGCGATTGGTGGAGTTGATTTCCGCTGTTGCCGCTCAATTGGGAACGGTGGTGCAGCAAAAACAAGGCCAAGAAGCTCTCAAACAGAAAAATGTCGAACTGGCCAACACGTTGCAGCAACTGCAAACGACCCAACAGGAATTGATTCAATCGGAGAAAATGGCGGCTTTGGGTCAACTGGTAGCCGGGGTGGCGCACGAGGTAAATACTCCCCTGGGGGCGATTAACTCTTCCGTGCGCAACATTGCCAACTTTTGGGAAGATAACCTCGATACGTTACCCAACTTTTTCCAAAAACTTTCTCCCGAACGTCAGCCCGATTTCTTGGCTCTGCTAGAAAAAACCAGCACTCGAGATATACCTCTCTCGACCCGAGAGCAACGTAAAATCAAACGCAGCCTAACGAGCGAACTTAAAGAAAAATCGATCGAGAATGCCGCGACGATCGCCAATTTACTAGTGGGGATTGGGGTGTACGAAAATCTCGATCGCTTCCTACCGCTTTTGCAAGATCCCGAAAGTCCTACCATACTCAAAACAGCCTACCAATTTGCCAACGTGCAAACGAGCACTCGCACCATTGCAACAGCGGCCGAACGGGCGGCCAAAGTGGTTTTTGCCCTGAAAACCTACGCCCGTTACGACCAAACGGGAACGAAAGTCGAAGCGCAGGTTACCGAGGGAATGGAAACGGTTTTGACTCTATATCAAAATCAACTCAAACATAACGTTGACGTGACGCAAAATTTCGATCGCACCCTGCCGCCGATTTTATGTTACCCCGACGAACTCAATCAAGTTTGGACGAATTTAATTCACAATGCGTTGCAAGCAATGGATAATAAAGGGTCGCTGGCGATCGATGTCGTCCGGCAAGAGGAAAAAATCCGAGTCGATATTACCGACAGTGGCAAAGGCATTCCCGCCGATGTTCTACCTAAAATTTTCAATCCTTTCTTTACCACTAAGCCACCCGGCGAAGGGAGTGGCTTGGGACTGGATATCGTCCGAAAAATAATTGATAAGCATCAAGGTACAATTGATGTCGAATCAATACCGGGAAAAACGACCTTTACCGTTTTATTACCCATAGTTCGAGCTTAAGTTAGGAGTTTATTTATGTCTGAAGCCGCTATTATTTGTGTTGATGATGAAGTGACAATTTTACAAAGCTTGGAAATCGAACTCCAAGATGCATTTGGCGATACCTACCTTTACGAATTTGCCGAAAGTGCGGATGAAGCCTTAGAAATAATTCAGGAATTTGGAGAAGATGATATTCAAGTTTTAGTTATCGTTTCTGATTGGTTGATGCCGGGAATGAAAGGAGATGAATTTTTAATTAAAGTTCATCAAATTAAGCCTGAAATCATTAAAGTTATGCTGACCGGACAAGCTGATGAAGATGCAGTAGAACGCGCGAAAATCCAAGCAAATTTATATCGCTACTTACAAAAACCTTGGAAGAATGAAGAACTTATCGATACAATTCGTTCTGCCCTATCACATTTATAGGTCGCCTGAAGTTTAGTTCGGAGCGCGATCGCCTAACGACACTCTAACCCATGAGCAAAACTGCCATTATTTGCGTTGATGATGAAGTCACTATTTTAGACAGCTTGAAAATAGAGCTAGAGTCGGCTTTTGACGAAAAATATTTGATTGAAATCGCTCAAGATAGTGAAGAAGCTTTAGAAGTTATTGATGACTTAATGGCAGATGAGTGGGAAATTGCATTGGTGATTTCAGATTGTATTATGCCAGGAATGAAAGGAGACGAACTATTAGTTCGCATTCACGAACTTTCCCCAAAGACGATTAAAATCATGCTCACGGGACAAGCCGATTTAGAAGCTGTAAAAATGGCAATCAATCAGGCAAAGCTCTATCGCTATATTCCCAAGCCTTGGCAAAGAGACGATCTAAAACTAACGGTTAAAGAAGCAATTAATAGCTACTTGCAAGCACGAAAACTAGCGGCAAAAAATAAGGAACTCACTCAACGCAACCAAGAATTAGCCGAACTTAACGAAGAACAAGCAAAACTGATTGAAGAACTCTCTCGCAAAGAGCAAGAGTTAGAAGAAATCAATCGATCTTACGAACGATTTGTCCCCAAACAATTTATTGAAAAGCTCGACAAAAAAAGCATTATTGAAGTTAACTTAGGAGACCAAGTTCAACAAGAAATGTCCGTTCTTTTTTCGGATATTCGCGATTTTACATCGCTCTCGGAAAAAATGACTCCTGAAGACAATTTTAAGTTTATTAATGGCTACCTCTCGCGCATGGAGCCTGCAATTTTAAAAAATCATGGCTTTATCGATAAATATATTGGCGATGCCATTATGGCTCTTTTTAGCGGTGATGCTGATGACGCAGTTCGAGCTGGCATCTCGATGCTCAAAATTTTAGCCGAATATAACCTCACTCGAGACGGCGATCGCCGACCGAAACTGAGTATTGGTATTGGTATCAATACGGGAAACTTGATGTTAGGAACGGTGGGGGGACGGTATAGAATGGATAGTACGGTTCTCAGCGATGCAGTTACCTTGGCATATCACATTGAAGGGTTGACGAAGCAGTATAGTACTTCGTTTCTCATTGCTCGCGATACCCTCGTGCGCTTGAAAAATCCCTTTGACTATAATATTCGTTTCATCGCTCGAGTTCGTAGCGATCGCCATTCAGAATGGGTATCCGTGTTTGAAGTGTTCGATGCAGATCCCCCCGAACTTTTGGCCCGAAAAAAACAGACCAAAAGCATTTTTGAGGAAGCCGTCTTTTTAAGATATCAGGGTAAACTACGAGAAGCCGCACAACTGTTCGAGCAATGTTTGCAACAAAATCCTGAAGATCGCGTTGCTAAATTGTATACAAAATTCTGTCAAAAAAAAGGACTGAATGTTTCGACTGCCCACTAGTCTAATGGGTAAAGTCGATCGACTCTAATGCGAAACTTGAGATGCGATCGACCATTAAAACGTTACTCGATCGAGAATAGAAAGGGTTGCTCTATTTGCCAAAAAGTCGCGGATCGTCCGAACTCGATCGCCTAACATCCCCTGAGATCGATCGAATCTCAAAAAGACAATCTAAATTTTCCAGTCTAAAATAGTTGAAAAAGTTTGATGGTGTCGCTAGCTCGATCGGCTCGGAAGAAGGAAAAATTGGGCGGACGTGCAGCAAACATTACGGTTTTGTTTGCCCTCCAAGTCCCATCGGACTAGACCGGCCAAAACCCGATCGCAATTGGGGAAACATCTTTTACCGTCCGGCATCCCAAACGAGACGAGATTCATGACCCACCCGTTTTGGAACACTCTCAAACAACGAATCGGTCGGTGGCGCGGAGTCTTAACAATCGCCCCAACCGTCGCGGGATTTGTTGCCCTTGGCGCTCATCTGGGTGCGTTTTCCTTACTCGAATGGGCCACCCTCGATCGCTTTTTTCAACTGCGTCCGACCGAACCCAAGGACTCTCGGATCGCGATCGTCACCATTAGCGAGGAAGATATTGCCAATTTAGGACAATGGCCGATGAGCGATCGAGTCATGGCCGAACTGCTCGACAATATTAAGGCACGAGAACCTCTGGCCATCGGCATGGATATCTATCGCGATTTATCCGTCGCACCCGGTGCTCGAGAATTAGAAGAAGTCTTCAAGACGACACCCAACCTGATCGGCATCGAAAAAGCTAGTGGCGAAGTCGTGCCCCCACCACCCATCTTGGCTGAGTTGGGGCAAGTTGCCGCATCGGATCTCGTCCAAGATGCCGACGGTAAAGTGCGTCGGGGATTGATATGGTTGGAGGGCGATGACGGTCAACCGAAGGAAGGTCTTGCAGCGAAGCTGGCGTGGATGTATCTCGGTGCAGAGGGACTCGAATTTAATACCCTCGACGAGAACGAACTTATTTATCAGGTGGGGCAATTGGTTCTGACCAAGTTGCAGGGTAACGAAGGAGGATACGTCGGCAAAGAGGCGGGGGGATACCAAATTTTATTGAACTATCGCGGCGGACTCGATCGCTTCGATAGGATTTCGATGACCGACGTACTTGAAAATCGCATCCCCCCAGATTTAATACGCGATCGCATCGTCTTCATCGGTGCCACGGCCGACAGCCTCAAAGACATTTTCCTTACGCCCTACAATCAAAGCCTGCTTGCCCCCGAACGAGTTCCCGGCGTGGTAATTCACGCCAATCTCACCAGCCATCTTTTAAGTGCGGCCCTCGACGGTCGTCCGATGCTCAAAGTCTGGGGGGCAACGGCAAATTGGCTTTGGATCGGCATTTGGTCTTTTGTCGGTGCGGCTGGTAGTTGGCGCTTGTTGCAAATGCGCTTTCGCAATCTCTATTTGAGCGGGACGATCGGGTTTATCGTCATTGGTGGAAGCGTTCTCGGGACTGGCAGCTATTTGATGTTTCTCGCGGGGTGGATGATTCCCGTCTTTTCTCCCCTTCTGGCGTTGAGTGCATCGGCCGTTTTGATTGCCAACTATCACGATCGATGGCAACTCAAACAAGCCAACCAACAGCTAGCACAAACGAACGAAAAGCTTGCCGATGCCAACCAACAGCTAGGGACAACTAACGAAAAGCTCGCCGATGCCAACCAACAATTAGAAGAGTACTCTCGTACTTTAGAAAGTAAAGTTACCGAACGTACCCGAGAACTGCAAAATACCCTCGATAGTCTTCAAGAAACTCAAGATGAGTTGATTCAATCAGAGAAAATGGCAGCACTCGGACAACTTATTTCTGGTGTGGCTCATGAAGTTAATACACCGTTAGGAGCAATTCGGGCTTCTGTAGATAATATTAACATTTTTTTAGAAAAAAAATTAGAGAGTTTACCTAGTTTTTTTGCTAATTTACCTTCAGACTATCACCCTATTTTTTTAGAATTATTACGATCGGCGCTCGCAGATACAGAAAACTTATCGAGTCGATCGCGACGTAAAATAAAACGAGCGCTAGCCCGCAAAATTAAAAAGTATAACCCTGAATATGCTGAGACGATCGCCGATTTTCTCGTTGATTTAGGCATACGCGATAATATCCAACATGTCTTACCGATCGTGCGAGATATTCGGAGCGAACAAATTCTCAATACCGCTTATCAACTGGCCGGACTCAAAAAGAGTACTCATACCATTTTAAATGCAACCGATCGAGCGGCAAAAGTTGTATTTGCTCTCAAAAATTATACTCGCTACGAAGCCACGGGAGATAAGATTAAAGTCAAGGTGACCGACGGCATCGAAACCGTTCTCAATCTTTATCAAAATAAACTCCAAAATGGCGTAGACGTTATTCGTAACTACGAATCGCATATTCCCCTGATTTTAGGCTATCCCGACGAAATCAATCAAATTTGGATGAATCTAGTTCATAATGCCTTGCAAGCGATGGACAATCGAGGCACGCTCGCGATCGATGTTGCTCCGAACGATACCCACATTTGCGTCAAAATCACCGATAGCGGTCGGGGAATTCCATCGGAAATTCAACATAAAATATTCGACCCATTTTTTACCACCCAACCTCCCGGAGAAGGTAGCGGTTTGGGATTGGATATCGTTCGGAAAATTATCGATCGCCATCAGGGGAAAATCGAATTTGAAAGTATTCCGGGAAAAACGACTTTTACGGTTTCTTTAAATATCGGTCGGAAGCGGCGAGTGCGGGACGAAAAGCTAAAAAAGTAGGACGCTTTATTCCGCAGGACTCGATTGTTCGGTATTCGGTCCAATTTTTTTCCATTGAGCGATATTCCAAGTCGTGCGATCCCAAGGCGTTAAATCTACCCCAAGTAATTGGTTACTCACGCCCACTGTATCCGCGCGATGTACCAAGGGAATGACGGCAACATCTTCAATTAATAAATCGTTCATTTGAATGAATAATTGCCCGCGGCGTTCGGGATTGAGTTCTCGAGACGCTTCTTCCCAAAGTGAATCGTATTCCAAGTTGCAATAGCGGGCAAAATTTTGTCCCGACCAGTTATTTTCCCGAGTCGATCGCTCATCGCAAGTGTAGGTTTTCATATAGGTATCCGGATTGGGGCTGGCATTTCCGGTGGTAAACATTTGCAAGTCGGCATAAAACCGCGCCGTCGTATCCGTATTGCCCGGTTCTCCAGAGAATAAAATACTCGGATCGATGCTTTTGAGTTCGACTTCAATTCCCAATCGATTCAGAGACTGTTTGATAATTTCTTGAGTTTTTTGTCGGGTGGGATTGACAGAGGTTTTAAACACCATTTTCATCTCCACCCCATCTCGATCGCGAATCCCGTTATTGTTAGTATCGACCCATCCAGCTTCATCCAACAATATCGCTGCTTTTTCGAGATTAAATTCGGAACTCATGCTTTGCGAGGTGTAGGTTTCGGGCAACACCAAAAAGTTGGCCGTGGATTTACCAGTTTGTCCGTACAATTGAGTGACAATCGTATCTCGATCGATCGCTAAATCGATCGCTTGTCTGACTGGCAAATCGGTTAAAAACGGGTGGGGAAATTCGATGCTCGATCGATCTCCTTCTTCAGTCTCTTCGTTGGGATCGGTTTGATTGATGATAATGCGTTCTACTAGGGGACCGAAGTTGACGATCGCCACTCCACGTCCTGCGGCTTCAAACTCTTCAAGCACTCTAGGTTCCACCTGAAGGTTTTCGGCATAATCGGCTTCTCCCGTCTGCAAAACCGCTCGGGCCGCCGAAGTCGCATCGCCACCCCCCTTAATTTCAATTGCTGTAAAGTGGAGTTTTTCCACCTCTCGGTAAAAGGGATTGGGTTCGTAGAGGACGACATCCCCCGGTCGGAAATCCACCACCCGGTAGGGTCCGGTTCCCACCGCCATAATATTTGCCGGGGCTTCGCGGGAGTTCGCGCCGTTATATTCCTCAAACAAATGCTGGGGTAAAATCAATCCTTCAGAACCGACAAACGGCAACGACCAAGCGGGGTTAACATCCTGAAAGTTGATGCGTACTGTCAGATCGTCGATCGCCTCTACACTCTCGATCGCCTCGTACAGTCCCGCATTGGTCGAGGCAACCTCGGGATTGGAGATGAATTCGTAGGTAAAGACCACATCCTCTGCCGTAAACGGTTCTCCATCAGACCATTTAATATCCGGTTTGAGCGTCCACGTCACGGACAGACCGTCGCCACTCACGCCGCCATTTTCCAGGGAAGGGATTTCAGCAGCCAGAAATGGAACTAACTCACTGTCGCTGTTGTAACTCGCCAGGGGTTCGAGGGTGACGCGACTGGCATCGGAATCTTTAAACCCCGTCGAGAGATGGGGATTGAGAATGGTCGGCGCTTGCCAAAACAGGATCTTGAGTACGTCCGGGGGAGTATTGGCGACCGGATTATCTCCGGTACATGCCGAGAGTAGGGGTAGACTGAGTAACGGGAGTAGGTATCTGAAGAGAGATGAGAATTTAGACACGCTAGCCTGTAGGTAAAAATGATTCACCTAAAAACTTACCTTTCCCCTCTGCTTCAGGCAATAGCGAGTGTGAGTTTGGCGGGTGGTTTAGTAACGCTCGAACCCCAATATCGCTCATCCCATATTCGATCGAAAGCCCCTGACGCTAACTTTTTTTACGGATCGACCCTTGAGGGTGCAGGTGCTTTAGTATGTGTTTATCGATTTTGTACCGTCCGTAGGGGATTTGCGATCGTGGATAGTGCTGGTGTGGCTGTTGTCGAATGGCTGATTCAGGTAGTACGCGCCTACGTCTTTGCTGGGTTAGTGTTTGCGGTACTTTTTGTTGCCTTCGGCATTCAACGGGTTGACCCCGACGCGCAAGGCCCGAACATCGGGTTTCGCTTGGTTATTATTCCCGGATTGTGTGTATTTTGGCCCCTGTTTGCCACTCGATGGATGCGGGGCAAGAGCACGCCGATCGAACGCAACGCCCACCGCCGTGCTGCCGCCAAGTCGCCGATCGCCTAGGAGCTTGACCTGATGATTCTATCTCGCCGAAATACTCATTTCTACGCGATCGTGGCTTTAGCTTGCGCTTTGCCTTTGGTTTTTCTCGCCGGACTGCTGTGGCGACCGTCTTTCCCCACCGTCGATGAAACCACGAATGCGTTGTTTGCCGCTGCTGATTTCTCTTCTGGGGTGAGTTCTTTGGAGATCGCGACCTCCGAAACGCTTTCCGTCGGAGAAATTGACGTGCTCGCGGAAACTTCCAAGTCCCCAGCAGGAGAACTGTTTTTAGACCTCCAGCCCACTCAAGCGTTAGAGTTTTCCGACGTGTTGGTGTACTGGAGTACTGCTCGAACGGAAACCGTCAGCAATGAGGCCATTTTACTCGGGCAACTTTCGGGAACCAGTCGCCGACATTTCCGGGTTCCCTCCCAAATTCAAGGCAAACCTGGATATCTGCTGTTCTACAGTCGCGCTCAAGATACGGCGATCGCCTCAGTTCCCTTACCCCAGAATTTTTGAAATCCCGTAACGACTCGCACCCATGTTTGCAGGTGTGGGTATGAGGTGTCGATCGGTCGTCCAAAACAGTCGAGATCGGAACGACTCGTCGATCGATAACACTAAATATGGGGCTTGACAAACGAGCAACACTTCTAACTTGTTATAAATGGGCATGTATTCGTGACATTGGGGTTCTTGCAAGTTTTTTGAGACGATCGGCATTGAGCTGACATCGTGTTCTTTTACCTGAAGATGGGCCTTGAAGATGGAGAACGATAACGTACCCAGGATTTGCGCTTCCCAGCAAAAAATTGGCAAGCGCTTATGTTTTACTCATTATTCGTTGGTGACTTTCCCTTAAAAATAAGAATGTGGAAACCGGCGATCGGTCGATCGATCGCTTTTCACGCGGGTCGAGTTAAAAATTTTACTGGCTGGGGAACGAGGAACGGAAAAAATGACGCACGATGAGTCATCAACGATGAATTAAAACGTCAGATCGGTTTGAAGACGAGTCGATCGCTTTCATTTCTCCTTTCAAAAAACACTTGCGCTTTTCCCAAATTATTAAGGGGTTGTCCGTCAAAGTGTTTTTCGATCCCAGAGCGCGACGCTCCTAACTCTTTCTTTGGGTGTCGCTGTATCTGTTCGTTGCTCCCCCACGTCACCTAACCCGCCAATTTTGTTCTTTATTCCCAGACTCCACCATGAGCGTTGGTTACAAAGCAATTCAGTGGAATCGACAAAAAATTATTTATGACGTTATTTTACTGGCAACCGTTGCCTTCTACATTTATGGGTTTATGGCGATCGCCCAAACCCTGGGCAGCGATTTAGATATTCTCGGCATTCGCATTCGCGCTTACGGGTCGGCAGCATTCATCCTGTTGCACGTCATTCTATCCATCGGTCCGTTAAGTCGGTTGAGTCCCAAGTTTTATCCGTTGCTTTTCAATCGACGGCACATGGGCGTTACCATGTTCTTCCTGGCACTCGTTCACGTCGTCGGCGTAAACTTGCCCGCACCCGTCGATTTCTGGAACTTTGCAGGGGGACTGACTTGGTATCACGACTTCGGCAACCTCGATCCCCTCGCCAGCTTGCTGGTGGGAAACAGTCACTACGGAGATTTTATCCGATTTCCCTTCGAGTTTTTGGGGCTATTGGCGCTGCTGATTCTCTTTGTGATGGCTGCCACCAGTCACGACTTTTGGCTGGCAAATCTCACGGCTCCAGTTTGGAAAGCCCTACACATGGGAGTTTACCTCGCTTATGGGTTGCTCGTGGGGCATGTTGTCTTGGGCGCGTTGCAAACGAACAAACATCCGTTGCTCGCCCTTTCCGTCCTCTTCGGCGCGATTTGGATTTTGGGCGTACACTTAATTTCTGGCTATCGCGAGTTCCAAAAAGACAGCCAGGAACTCACCCCGGCTGAGGATGGCTTTGTCGAGGTGGGAACGATCGATGAAATTCCCGAGTCCCGCGCCAAAGTGGTCACCATCGGTGGAGAACGGGTGGCGGTTTTTAAGTACGATGGCCAAATCTCTGCTATTTCCAACGTCTGCCAGCACCAGAACGGACCCCTCGGCGAAGGCAAAATTATTGAGGGTTGCGTCACTTGTCCCTGGCACGGCTACCAATATTTACCCGATTGCGGTGCGTCTCCTCCCCCTTTCCACGAGCGGATTCCGACCTTTGACGTAAAAATTATCGGCGATCGCATCTTCGTCAACGCAACGCCCCACCCTCCCGGAACGCGAGTCGAACCCGCAACATTCATCCAGGCTTAAACCACCCAGGCTTCAACAAGATATATCGATGTCTCCCGAATCTACCCCCAACTCAACTCCAAACAACGACGAGTTTTACGTCAACTACGCCTCGGTTCCCCCCAGCTACCGACGATTTCTCATCCGCTTTATTCCCCTACTGGTGGCTGGTGTCGTTCTGTTTGCCCTGGTGTTATCGGGCATTCACGACCAGTTCAACCTCGGTAAAATCCAAGGAAACTTCGAGCTAGAGGGTTTGCTCGTCGGCGAACCCGTCCCCCACCTGGTCGTGCCGCGATCGGGGGATGTAAGTTCTAACGTGCCTTTTTCCCGCTACGTGCTGTCGGGAACCGGTAAAACCTCGCCGAAAGCAGAAGTGTTAGAACAAGTCGGCAAATGGGTCAAACTCGATGGCATCGTCGTCTCTCGCAACCACCTCTCGGTCATTGCCGCTCGTTCTGCCGAACCGATCGAACCGCCGGAAAACGTCATTTCTACCCCCAATGCCGGAACCTCTTTGGGTGAGTATTCCCTCGTCGGCGAGATTGTCGATGGCAAGTGCTATCCCGGCGTGATGAAACCCGGACAAACCAAAACCCATCGAGGTTGTGCGATTCGTTGCCTTAGCGGCGGCGTACCAGCGGTTTTTCGGGTACAGAACGATCGCAACGACGTGATGTACTTTCTCCTAGCCGACGAGGCGGGTCAAGCGGTGAACGATCGCATCCTCGATCTGGTGGCCGATCCGATTCGGATTACTGGAGAAGTGATGCAATACGACGATATGTTCGTCCTTCAAGCCGATCCGACAGCCTACGAGCGCGTTTAGAGATTATAGCGGTTTTCACAAAGATAGAACCCAGACAATTGTAGGGGCGGGTTAAGGCTGTATTCACTTTGTCAACAACGTAATAATCTACCGAAAACCCGGAGTTGGGGGGTCTCCCTAAACCCCCCGCCGGGGGCCCCTCTACTCCCCCGGTCACTGAGCCTGTCGAAGTGCCCCCCGCGCACCAGAGTGAAATCGTGGAAAATATTAGCATCAAAGGGGTTTAGCTATTCGAGACCGTCAACTTGACATCTAGTAAAATTGCTTAACCTTTCACCAATGCCCATTCCCCATTCCCCGTTCCCCGTTCCCCACCTTCACCGGAAACAGTCTTATCCCGAACTGACGTTAGCCCCATGAACGAGAATTCTCCCCTATCAGCGGTTAATCCTAAATTGATGCTGGTGGTGTCGCGAGCGCTGGCAGCCCTGCGCCCGTCGTTAATTGCCTTTTTAGCGGTCAATGCCCAAGCCCTCAGCGGTGGTGTTGCCGTGCCAATTTCGTTTTGCAATCTCCTATTTGTCGGTAACCTCTGCGCTGCCTTCACCGTATTGGCTTGGTTTGGGGTCGCCCCGATTTGGAACGATTTGCGCCAAACTCCCCCACGTCTCTTAATTGGGCTGTTCGTCAATGGTTGCCTTGCGGCTTTGCTGTCTTCTCTGATCTTCATCGGTCTGCAACATACGATGGTGACCAATGCCGTACTCATCGCCCGATTGGGACCCATTATCTATGCGATCGCTGGGGCGATTCTGTTTGGGAAGAAGATTTTGAAGTCAGAGTGGATGGGATTTTCCCTCATTGTCCTCGGGATTTTGGCGATCGTTTTAATTAGTAACAACTTTCAGATCGATCGCGGCGATCTGTATATCGTCGGCTCGGCTCTGGTCTATGCGGCAACGGCGATCGCCGGTAAATTAATGCTCTCGAAAGATACGCCCCTGCGAACGGTGGTCTTCACTCGCAATTTCGTCTCCTCCGTCATTTTTTTTGCGATCGCCAGTATCCTATTCGGTCCCGAACATTTCGGGGATGTCTTTGCCGGACAGTTATGGCTCATTATGACCATTTACGCCCTCGTTATTATCGTGGCCGCTCAGTTTCTCTGGTATGCCGCCCTCGGGCGCTTAGATTCGCGAGTCGTTGGTAAATGGACGGTGCTTTCTCCGGTTTTTGGGGTAATTTTTGCCTTCTTCTTGAATGGAGAACGACCGTCGGCCATTCAAGGGGTCGCATTTGCGGTGATTATGGTCGGTCTTTGGGTCACTACCCTCGGTCGTCCGAAACCCGCGCAACCGGAAGATAAAGACATGGCAGTTAAAGAAATCGCCGCCAGTGGAGAAAGTAGTGCTTCAGGCTCTTGATTTTTGACGAGAAAGTATACCGAGCAACCGCGCTAGCGCAGCACGGATACGGAGACAAGGGAGAATGCGCGTATCTTGCATTTTTCTGCCCCATCTCCCCCACCTTCCCCATCTCCCCATTCCCCATCCCTTCTCATGAAACTTCTCAGTATTTGCAATCCCACTCGATACGGCGATCCATCTTCCGACGTGCCGATTTTCTATCAACGACTGGCGCGCGATCGCCGTATCGAGTCTTACCACATCACGACACCCCAGGTCTTTAGCCAACAATTGCCCGCCCTCCCAGCCATTCCCTTAACGGGGGAGTTGAGTTACTCCAAATTTCTGGCTTTGGAGGATGCGATGCCCAACTCGATCGACTTAGAAGAGATCGACGTGGTATTCTGCCGGACGCTGAAACCGTTTCCTCCGGGGTATCTCGATGCCTTAGCGGCTTGGGAAGGGTTGACGCGCTTTGTCAATCGTCCGTCGAGCAAAAAAGAACAAATTCAACTCGAGTTTTTATTAGATGTGGCAAAGGGTTACATCCCCGAAACGATCGCTACCGCAGACAGAATGCAAGCCCTAGCATTTTTTGAAAAGTTCCAGGTTATCGTTGCCAAACGGGCCAATAGCTGTGGCGGACGCGGGGTATTCAAGATTTGGTATCGCAACGGTGCGTTCTGGGTGGATAACATCGTCATGGGCCCGCGAACCTTTCCCCGATTTTCTGAGGTGATGAGCTACTTGCAAGGGGGGTCAGCAAAGAAGCCGATTCAGTTCTGCCGCTATCTCCATCGCACTGATGCCGGGGATAAACGCATTGTGGTGGTGGATGGCGAAATCTATGGCGGTTATCTGCGGCGATCGAAAAGCGGTCATTGGGTGAATAATGTCAGTGGCGACGGGGAATGTACTTTGGCAGAGATTACCCCCGAAGAGATCGAGGCCATTCATCAAACGGTGGGTCGCTACCAGGCGTTGGGTTTGCATACCCTCGGCTACGACTTTTTGTTAGACGACGATGGCACTTGGCGCATCAGCGAAATTAATGCCGGAAATATTGGTGGGTTTGCCCGATTGGAAGAGTTGACCCAACGGCCCGTTCTCGATCGCTTGATGGGTTGGTTGACTGAGTACGCGCGACGTTCTCGACTCGTTCGACCCTCAACAATGGGAGTTGCTCGATCTGTGTAGGTACTCGTTGCACCAGCATTGAGCGAGACGACGAACGACCTCAGCTTCCAACAAGTCAGATGTACTGACGCTCCTCACCGAGTCTAAGCCAAAAGCGATCGATGTCCGACTCGGGCGAGGAAACATAGATCCAACAAATACTTACCTTGCTGCGAATCCGAAAATGTCTTTACTCAAAATCCGAATGGCCGTTTTTCAAGACTACCCAGCGATCGCCTCGATCTATAACGAAGCCGTCGAACGTGGCGGCATTACGATGGACGGTCGGCCCTACAATGTTGATGATATCCAAGCGATCGCCGACAAAATGGGCGATCGGGAAATTCTTTTAGTCGCCCAAACCCCCGAAAAGGCGATCGGTTGGGGAATTGTGAAACGCTATAGCGATCGCATCGGCTATCAGGTTTGCTGCGAGACTTCAATTTATCTCACGTTTTCAGAAACTGGAAAAGGCTACGGTGGCGTTTTGCAAAAAGCGCTGATGGACAAGGTGGCAGACTACGGTTACTACCATATCGTGGCAAAAATTTTAGCAGCCAATCAGGGTAGCATTCGCTTCCACCAGCAGTTTGGCTTTGAAATCGTCGGCATTCAAAAAGATATTGGATTGGTGAATGGGGTTTGGCACGATGTTGCTATCTTGCAATATCTTTTCCCCAAGGGTGCGTCCGAGGTTTCTAAGAATTCCTTCAGTTTTCCTCAGAAGGATACAGCATCTTTTTAGGAAGCTATCATTTTCGCTCGATTTAGCTCCGATATATTAATACTTAGAGCAATTTGAAGCGCATAATAAGTCGAGCGATCGATGTCTTTCGTTCGTCCATTTTTGACTTATTTTCATCTTGCCATTCTCTAAGTTTTATACTACTATCGCTTGAGGTTTTCGAGATGGTTCCAACTGCTTCTGAGCCAACAAATACTCACCCGATCGAGACTTGTCCGGCAAGTTTGCAACGACTCATCCAAGCACTCAGACAAGCCGATCGCCTGACCCCCGAACAGGTTAAAAAAACCTTACTCAATTCTTGTATCTCACCTCGAGATTTGATGCCTTGGGCTGATTTCGACCATCCGATCGCCGATAGTTACGGTCGCAAACTCGTCTTTGACGGGGGAAATTTTGAAATTATGGTGATGTCTTGGTTACCCGGAGATTTTAGCGCCATTCACGATCATGGTGCGACTCAATGGGGAGCCGTGCAGTGTTTTGGATCTGCCGAACATTATATCTATCGCTTCGCCGAAGGGGTTTTAAGTACCCTAGAACCGGCTCACTACAGCCCTGGAACGGTCTGCGCCGTCGATCGCAGCCTCATTCACCAAATGGGGAATTCTAGCAACATGCCGTTTTTGAGCCTCCACGTCTACGGCTGTGAAGAAGTGCGGGGAACGATTACGGGGAACGCTCGCATTTTTGACCTCTTAGAAAATAGCATTCAGTACACCGATGGTGGCGTTTTCTTCTGTTTGCCAGAAACGCAAATTAACAAGCGCCTACCGGGTATCAATGCCGATCGAGAAACCGCACTCCGGCATCATTACCAAATGAGCGATCGCCTCGATCGCATTCTCCAAACACAACGGCTCAAAACACAAGAGAATGAGGAGTTAACCCAAAAGCTGGCAATATTGCGCGCGCAGATTCGGGAATTGAGTCGGGAGTCTTGAGATACTGAGGGAGAGTGAATGAAAAATGCAAAATGTGCGCATTCAACATTCTTCCTGGCCTCCTCTATCCCCCATCTCCGCGTCCCCGCGTCCCCGCGTCCGGAGCGTCTCCCCTTCCCATCTCCCCTTCCCGTTGGGCCCGCAATTGTCCGCAGGCGGCATTCACTTCCAATCCTCGCGAGTAGCGGACGCTGACGGCAATATTGTGTTGTTTGAGAACGTCTGAAAATGCTTCGATGCGATCGCCTTCGGGACGCTGATAGTCGGCATCGGAGATGGGATTGTAGGGAATCAGGTTGACGTGACTCTGGAATCCGCGCAGGTGTCGAACCAGTTCTGCGGCATGTTCGGGCCAATCGTTGAACCCAGACAGCAGTAGGTATTCAAAGGTGAGGCGGCGATGGGTGAGGCGGACGTATTCCCGACATTCGTCGAACAGCGCTTCGAGGGGATATTGGCGGGCGCTGGGAATGAGTTGTTCGCGCAGCCGCTGGTTGGAGGCGTGGAGGCTGACGGCGAGGGTAGCTTGGAGTTTGTGGGCGGCGAGTTTGCGGATGCGTCCGGGAATGCCGACGGTGGAGAGAGTCATCGATCGCGCCCCAATGCCGACATCTTGATTCAACGCGGCGATCGCCGACAAGACGTTATCGGTATTCAGCAGCGGTTCCCCCATCCCCATAAAGACGATATTACTGACGCGGCGATCGAAATCTTCTTGCACGGTCAGCACTTGATCGACAATTTCGTGGCGGCCGAGATTGCGGGTAAATCCCCCTTTCCCCGTGGCGCAGAAGTCGCACGCCATAGCACATCCCACCTGGGAAGAGACGCACACCGTCAGGCGATTGGCGGTGGGGATACCGACGGTTTCGATAATTTCCCCGTCTTCCATGCGCAGGAGGTATTTCGTCGTCCCGTCTCGGGCCACAGAACGGCGATCTATGGTGGATCTGCCGATGGGGATTTCAGCGCGATCGTTGCGCCACGGTTTGGGAAATACGGTGATATCACAGAGGGATTTCGCCCCCTGTTTGTAGATCCATTGGTGTAACTGCTTTCCCCGATAGGCAGGTTGTCCCTGGGCGACGATCCATTCGGTAAGTTGTTCGACAGATGCCCCGAGTAAGGGGGGAATATCGGGGGATTTCAGACCGTGGAGGGCAGTAGGAACGGTGATTTCAGATATCTCGGATTGCATTTGGGGTGAGGGAAAAAACGGCGGTTTCGATCGGCGTGAAGTGCAGATGTTTAGAGTAGCATGGGGTGGTGAGTGCTGTATTAGAGAAAACTTATAGAGAAAACTTAACTAAACAATGGCGCGGCATTGCCACTCGTTACGCTCAAAACTTTTCCCTCTTCCTCGCTGCCGTTCAAATACAATGCATTGCTCTGTGAAAATCTTGTGACGACACTCTTTAGTCGTTGAAGGACAAATTTGACACTTCAGCTTTTAAGAAACTACTATACCAACATGTTAGTTAGTGTCAAGTACGGTGTTTTCAACGTTGAGTGTTTTGTTTTGCTATGTCAATCAGAACAATTTGACCTTCGATAAGTTGTAGACGTTGCTTTGGTTGTATGCAGTGAAAGGCTTATTCGTGGTTTTGAGGAGAGGAGGTATAACGCACGTGAAATCGGTTGTTTTCCCCAGCATTTTTGTTGCTTCGGGGTGAGAGTATTAAGTATTCAGGATGTTAGCGATGGATAAGAGTATGCTTCGCAAGTTGACTGTTATTACGATCGGTACTGTTGTCGGGCTGGGAAGTTTTGGCACGAGTTCTGCTGATGCGTTTCAACTATTTACCGACCGCACAGCATGGGAAAGTGCTCTTGACGGTAGCATTATTATTACCGAAACTTTTGAGAATCCTATTAGTGGGGCTTCAAGAATTGTCTTTGATGGTGGAATTGTTTCTGAAGGGATTGATGGCACATCTTTCGATCCTACCTTTGATAATGCTGTATCTAATGGTATTTACAGTGCCAATTTGGATACAGATGAAGATTCACCTATAAGTGATTTTTTTAATGAAATAACTTGGACTTTTCCCGAAAGCGTTTTTGCGTTTGGGGGCGATTTTTTACTGTCTACTAATTCAGAAGTTCTACAGATATTTGGTGACTTCGATCGCAATGGAGAAGAGGTTGTCGATCTTGGAGATGCGATCGGCACTAACAATGATGGCTTTTTAGGAATTATCGGTGAAGCTTCTTTTGACTCGGTAACATATCGTTCTCGTACTGACGATCGCATTCCGACAGACCTTGAAGACATTGTTGACGACACCGATCTTGAAACGATTGTTATCGACAACTTCTCGACAGCTACTTCAGTACCCGAACCCGCCCCTATTGTAGGCTTCTTAGCTCTTGCGACAATAGGAGTCATTCAGCACAAAAAACGGTAAATCGAAAGTGAGACAACAGTAAAGCAAAGTATAGGCGATCGCCACGATCGTTAAAATAGACTCTGCGTGCATACTGTATCTCCCTTCCTCCTCAAAGATCGACTTAATCTTGCAGTTGAATTAAATGTTCGGTCGGTCGATTTAAATGTCCCTCGAGACAATCGTATTCCACCCGAAATGCATCGATGGGTTGATGGCGACCTTTGACTTTCACCGAACCCAACCGCTCGAATTCAAAGATGTCTTGAGTGGCTTGATAAACGCTGGAGTTAACCAGAATTTGCCCCCCTTGGGCCATCGATTGCAAGCGAGAGGCCACATTCACTTTATCCCCGATCGCCGTGTAATCTAAATGCTGGGGGGAGCCGATATTTCCCACTACTACGTCTCCAGAACAAATCCCGATCCCGGTGGAAAAGTTGTCCCGAATCCAGGGGTTGGGAATCTTCTGAATCGCGCGCTGCATATCGATGGCGGCCTGAATTGCCTTTTTTTCGCGATCGACATATCGAGTCGGCGCGCCGAACATCGCGACAATCATATCCCCGACAAATTTATTCACCGTTCCCTGGTGGGCAAAAATCACCGCAACCATGTGGGTAAAGTACTCGTTGAGATAAGCAACGATTTGTTCGGGGGCGAGTTCTTCGCACTTGCGGGTAAAATTGCGAATGTCGGAAAAGAGAATGGCAATATTTTGCTTTTTCGGTTCCAAAGATAGGTCTTCTTTGGCTTCGATCACCGCGCGCACCACCAGAGGTGATAGGTAGCGCTGGAGGTGGCTTTTGATGCGTTCTTGCTTGAGCTTGTTTTCGTGCAGTAGGGCGTTTTCGATCGCCGCAGCTGCCTGGGAAGTCAGCGCGGTGAATAGCTTTAAATCCTGCGCGCTGTAGTTCACTGGGTTGGTGTTTGCCAGGTTAATCGCCCCAATTGCCCCATTCTGCGTCACTAGCGGCGCGCACAGCAGAGAGTGAATGTTATTTTCTCCGGGAACGTACCTCGGATCGGCTTGGACGTTATTGACAATTTCGGCTTTGTTGGAGACAAAAACATGTCCGGCAATCCCCAATCCCGGCGCGATCGTTACTTTTTTCGGGTACTCTTGCCCTCGCGCGGCGAGGATTTCGAGTTGTTGCGATTCTTCGTTGAGTAACATGACCGATGCGCTGGTGGCATCGATGAGTTTGCGGGCTTCATCGAGTACCAATTCGGTAACTTCGCGCACGTCCAAACAGGTGGAAATCAGACTAGAAAAGTCGTATAGAAAGTTAATTTCTTCGTAACGATCGAGGGCATCGATCGCTAAGCTTTTACTTTCAATTTCCCGGATGGCAATATGACCGATAATTTGAGCTAAGAATTGCGCTTTCTTATCTCCGAGAACCCAGCCGATCGTCTCTTCTCCGGCTTGAATTGGGTGGCGATCGCATTGCTTGCCACCAAGCTCTCGATCGCCGAGCAAAATCTTACCTTTCTTATCCTCAATAGCGATCGGGGTTTCCAAATCGCCGATAAAGTCTCGAATCGTATCGGCCAGACCTTGCTTGGCAATCAGTTTTTTAAGCTTGATGGTGATTGTATTCATATCAGGCGGTGACTAATCCCAGAACTTCTCGCGATTTGGCTAGTACTTCTTTCGGTCGGAAAGGCTTGGTCATGTACAGATTTGCACCCACCGCAATCCCATTTTGCTTATCGTATTCTTGCCCTTTCGCCGTGAGCATGATGATATACACATCATCCATCTTGAGTTTGTTTTTAACCGTATCACATACTTCCAAACCGCTCATTTTCGGCATCATCACATCCAAGAAGACTAAATCGGGTTTTTCTTCCTGGATGGCTTCGAGGGCTTCTAAACCATTGGTGGCGGTTAGCAATTCAACATCATCTTCATCTTCAAGCTTTTCGAGGGCTTGTTCCATGAGAATTAAGATGTTGGGTTCGTCATCGACGATTAAAACTTTTTGTGGCATGGTGGCTCGATCGAAATCAGAGGACAGGACAATAGAAAGAATCTAGTAGCAATTACAAGAAACAGAATCGATCTCCCTCAATTTTTCCTTCGAGATAGATGATTTGGCATGACTTCTTTCTCTTTTAAGGATAATTTTGGAAGATCGACAACTTTTCACAAAACCTTCTCTAGACTAGCAAGAATCGTCAGCATTTTCATGATTTCTAGAAGAGTCTGGTGGTAAAAATCGATTGGGTAAAATTTCTCCATCTCCGGTAAAAATCAACGAAACATTCTCCAATCCGTTAGCAAATCGTAGGGTTTTCACGAAATTGACTTCTTGAGAGACAAGAGAGTCGATAATAATTGTATCGGGCTTAGTGGCGATCGCTTTTTCTACCCCTTCTTTGCCGTCAGATGCTTCGACCACATTATAGCCTTGAGAGAGCAAGGTATCGGCTAAGGTTCTGAGGGTAGAACTATTTCGATCGACCACTAACACTTTCTTGGCAGATGTTCCCTGTTCGATGAGAAAATCAATTTCGCTGAGCAATTTTTGCTTGTTAATGGGTTTAGTTAGGTAGCGATCGATACCGATACGATAGCCTCGCTTGCGATCCTCAATCAACGACAAGACGATAATCGGAATATCCATTGTTTCAGGATCGTTTTTGAGGATAGCTGCCACATCAAATCCATTAATTTGAGGCATCATGATATCCAAAACGATTAAATCTGGTTTAATCGTTTTAGCTCGCTCGATCGCATCCATGCCATCGATGGCTTCGGCAACTTTGTATCCTTCTTTCTCTAATGAATCCCGCAACAGTTCGCGAATATTCGCCTCATCATCCACCACCAATACCGTTCGGTTTTCTGTTGATGTAACTTCAGTTTTGGGGACGATTTGCTGTTTGAGTCGGCGAACGAGGGTATCGACGTTAACAAGTTCGTGCTGGGTTGGCTGCCCAGAGGTTAGAGGGACCGAAAAGAAGAAAGTACTTCCTTTGCCCACTTCGCTTTCGACCCAAATATCACCTCCGTGATATTCAACGATTTGTTTGCAAATGGGTAGTCCCAATCCCGTACCTTTGGGCTTGTCGGTGAGGATGTTACCCACTTGTTTGAATCGCTCGAATACCAGGGCTTGGTCTTCGGGAGCGATGCCGATACCCATATCGATAACGCTGACGACCAGTGCGTCGTCCTGAGTTGTTGCCTGACAAGTTACCGCACCTTCCGAGGTGAATTTTACCGCATTGGAAATCAAATTGATGACCACCTGGACGATTCGATCGCGATCGACTACGATTTCCGGAAGTTTGGCATCGAACTGGCGCGCTAACTTCAGACCGCTCTTTTCAAACAGGGAAGAAGTCGCGGCGATCGCCTGTTCGAGAATCTCCTGGGGATTGGTGGCCTCGAGATTCCACTCCACCCGACCCGCTTCCATTTTGGCAATATCCAACACGTCGTTAATCAATGCCGTCAGTCGCTCGGCTTCGGAAACGATAATGTTGATATTGGCTCCCACTTTGCGAATGTTCTTTTGCACTTTGCGATCGTCGGTGGTAATCGCCGGGAAGATCGTTTCGTCGAGTTTTTCTTTAATAATCGAGGCAAACCCCAACACCGAAGTCAGCGGCGTGCGCAGTTCGTGGGAAACCGTGGCCAGGAAGTCGGTTTTCATTCGATCGACTTCTTTTTCGGCGGTTACGTCTCGAATTAAAATCACCGCCCCAAAACAGCACTCGCACTCCTCCCCATCAGCTTTGAGGATGCTCGTCGCCAGCGCCTGACCGATACGATCGCCGCCGAGGGGAACTTCTGAGAGAGTGACGCTTTCTTCGGGATTGGCTTGGGTTTCCTCGACGAGTTTGGTCAGTTGAGGTGGGAACAAATCGAGTAAATGCTGACCGCCGAGATCGATGTCTTCCTCGAACCCGAACATCTTTTTCAAGGCGGGATTAAATCGCGAGATTTGACCTGCCGGATCGGTCACCAGCAAACCGTCGGCAAGGTTATCGACGATGGCATTCAAGTTAGCCAGGGTTTCTCGGAGTTCGATCGCCTGGGCTTGGGTTTTCTGGAATAACTTGGCTTGTTGGAGGGCGACCCCAAATTGATTCCCCACCTGAGCGAGCAAGCTGATTTCTCGATCTTCCCACGGGCGGGGTTCCGAGTTTTGATAGGCCGCGAGCAGGCCCCAGAGGCGATCGCCGACAAACACAGGGGCGATCGCGTAAGCCCGGACTTGGAACTGTTCGAGGATTTCGACGTGACAGTCGCTATGCCCGATGGTGCGCACGTCTTCCACGGCAAAGGTTTCGTGGTTGCGATAGCGTCCTCCTTGAGTTTCTTGCAAGTGGGTATCGGGCCAGAGGGTTTTGATGTCCGGACCCACCAGAGGAACCCAACCTTCGCCGACGGATTCAGAGACGAACGTTCCACTCCAATCGGAGTTGAAGCGATAGACTGCGACTCGATCGCACTCGAGGAACTGGCGCAATTCTTGGGTGGCGGAGGAGAAGATCGTACCGATATCGAGGGTTTGGCGAATCCGTTCGATGATGGTGGCAACGGCTCGCTCCCGCGCTGCATCTCGCGCGAGTTCTTCGGCGCGCTGCCGCAGTTGGGTGGTGAGGGTATTTTCGAGTTCGGCCGATCGCTCTTGAGATTGGGCGAATAGTTCCGCTTGGTGAACGGCAACCCCGAGCTGGGAACCGACTTGGACTAAGAAGTTAATTTCCGACTCGTTCCAATCGCGAGGCCCGGAATTTTGATAAGCCGCAAGCAATCCCCACAGCTTTTGACCGCGATAGATGGCAACGATGGTGTAGGCGCGGGCTTGATAAACTTCAAGCAAATTGATGTAACAGGGGGAAAATCCGGCCTCGTAAATATTGTTGCAGATGCGGTAGAGTTTCCCTTGACGATATTGACCGCCTTGGGTTTCTTGGAGGTACGTATCGACAGAACGACTGGCAATTCCCGGACCTTCCGCGAGGGATTTGGCACTGCATTCGCTGACGTTGCGGCGCAGTTCTGGATATTCTTGCTGGGCCTCGATTAGAGATTTCCAACCCGGAGCCACGGATTCGCAGACGAATTCACCGCTCCAGTCGGGATTGAAGCGATAGATCCCCACGCGATCGGCCCGCAATAATTGCTGGATTTCGTCGGTGGCAATCGCGAAAATGGTTTCGAGATCGAGGGTTTGGCGGATTTTATGGACGATACCCGAGACCGCTCGTTCTCGTTCCACCGATGCCGCCAACCGCATCGACTGCTGCCGCAATTGGGTCATTTGCTCGGCTTGTTGGAGAGCGACTCCCAAATGCGTGGCAATTTGGCGGACGAAATCAATTTCTTCATCGAGCCAGTGGCGCGGGCCGGAGCATTGGTGAACGCAGACTAAACCCCAGAGTTCCTCTCCTTTGAGAAGGGGAACGACTAGGTTGGCGCGGACCTCGAAGGGAGCGAGGACGGCAACATGACAGTCTTGCAGCCCTGCATTGTAGATATCCCGGAGAGCTTGAATGCGACCGTATTTGTATTCGAGGGAGTATTCGTCTCCAAAACAGCGATCGCGTACTTTCTGTCCCATAGCCTTGGGAAAAGGCGATCGCACGTCCTCGCCAATAAACTCCCCTTCGTGGTAGCCAGTACTCGCATCGAGGTGGAAGATACCGACGCGATCGGCATCGAGGAGCTGGCGCACTTCTGTGGCGGTATCTTGAAAGATGCTGTCAAGTTCTAAAGATTCTCGAATTTTGCCGACGATCGACAGCAGCGTTTGATGGCGGGCAACTCGATCGGATTCGACACTAGCAGATTCGAGTTGGGCAACCCGTTGGCGAAGGGTCTCGAGTTCTTGGAGGAGAGCGGTATTCGCTTGAGCTTCTGGGCCTGCGTCGTGGGTAGACATATATCAGAGTTCAGATTGTCTTTGGTATTGATGGCAGAGCAAACATATCAAAAAGAAACAGTCATCTGAGAGTTCTATGTTTGCGGATGGTAGAAGCAACCCGAACTTTGAAGCATTTTAATTTCGATCTAAAAAGTAAGATTTAAAGACCGGCACTCGCTTTACTTTTTTTGACTTAATTACAGGGCTAGACGGACAAAGCTTCACCGATCTGTCCGATACTTGAGGTTATCTTGCGATTTTTGCTTTTCCTGAGATAACGCGAGCCGATCGCCTACCTTACTTTTTTGAATTGTTGTTTGTACGCAGATCGGATTTTGTATTTGAATGTAACATTTTTTTTAATAATTGACGAGTATTTGAAACAATAATTTTTAAACAAGCTTTATTTGTGTATAAATACTGAAGTTAAATCTCGATCTCGATCGGGTTATTGTGGAATTTACGCAAGCAAAAGCTTTGAGAAAACTTAAGGGTCGATCGAGATGATAACAAACGGGCGATCGCAATCGAAGTCAACGAACAGAAAAAGCAATAAATTGTGGAAAAAACATGCAAGCTCAATCCCGATCGGTTCACTTGAAAACTAATTTTTTCAGAGAAATACAATCGGTGTCAAGTGATTTTTTATTTATGTTAGATCGCCTATAATCTTATCAATTTTCTTGAAAGATATCGGAGTATTTGATGATTTATAAATAACTGGGGCGATCGTATTTCGATGGTTCAAAAAGATCGATTTCGATCGGTGCTCGAGGCGATCGAAGAAACGTTCCGTCAATCTATTTCTTCTCGTCTTGAGACATATCCTCGTCCTTCATCCCCGACATCCGATCGCCTTTGTGCTTCCCCGCGATCCGTGCTAAATATCGATCTGAGGCTGCACCTCCCTTCCCCGCATACCCAGTGCTTTTAGATTCAAACAGAGTGGTGTCAATTCAGTGGTAATCTTAGAGTTGGCATATTTTAACGGTAGTTTACGCTACCTACGAAAACTTTAGATTATTTACAGAAAATCTCAAGCATGGTCACCACCGCAGAGAAGACAGGCACTGGCTATATCACCCAGATTATCGGGCCTGTTGTAGATGTGAAATTCCCCGCAGGCAAGATGCCGCAGATCTACAACGCTTTAAAAATTGAAGGAAAAAATTCCGCCGGACAAGATGTATCTGTTACCGGTGAAGTGCAACAACTTCTAGGAGACAACCAGGTACGAGCGGTGGCCATGAGTTCCACCGATGGCTTAGTCCGAGGTATGGAAGCGGTCGATACCGGAGGGGCGATTAGCGTCCCCGTCGGCACCCCTACGTTAGGTCGAATTTTCAACGTACTGGGCGAACCCATCGACCAACTCGGAGATGTCAACACCGAGGAAACCTCTGCCATTCACCGTTCGGCTCCCCCCCTAACGGACTTGGAAACGACACCTTCGATCCAAGAAACGGGAATCAAAGTCGTCGATCTGCTCGCTCCCTACCGCCGTGGTGGTAAAGTCGGTCTGTTCGGCGGAGCCGGTGTGGGCAAAACCGTGCTGATTCAAGAACTGATCAATAATATCGCCAAAGCCCACGGGGGTGTATCCGTGTTTGGTGGCGTGGGCGAGCGCACCCGCGAAGGAAACGACCTTTACAACGAATTTATCGATTCTGGAGTGATCGATAAAGACAATCGCAGCAACTCGAAAGTGGCGCTGGTATACGGTCAGATGAACGAACCCCCCGGAGCCAGAATGCGCGTTGGCTTGGCGGCTTTGACCATGGCCGAATACTTCCGCGATGTCAACAAGCAAGACGTGCTGCTGTTTATCGATAACATCTTCCGATTCGTGCAAGCGGGTTCGGAAGTGTCCGCGCTTCTCGGTCGGATGCCCTCTGCGGTGGGATATCAGCCGACGCTGGGTACGGATATGGGCGACTTGCAAGAGCGGATCGCTTCGACCACCGAAGGTTCGATTACCTCGATTCAAGCGGTATACGTGCCTGCTGATGACTTGACCGATCCCGCCCCGGCAACCACCTTCGCCCACCTCGATGCAACCACCGTGTTGTCTCGGGGTTTAGCAGCCAAAGGGATTTATCCAGCGGTCGATCCCCTCGATTCTTCCTCGACGATGTTGCAACCGGACATCGTGGGCGAAGAGCACTACAAAACGGCGCGTGCGGTTCAAGAAACCCTTCAGCGTTATAAGGAACTGCAAGACATCATTGCCATTTTGGGCTTAGACGAACTCTCCGAGGACGATCGCGTGACTGTGGCTCGCGCCCGGAAGATCGAGCGTTTCTTGTCCCAACCCTTCTTCGTGGCGGAAATCTTCACCGGTTCTCCGGGTAAATACGTCAAACTCGAAGATACCATCAAGGGCTTCAACATGATTCTCTCGGGGGAACTCGACGAGCTGCCGGAGCAAGCCTTCTACCTGGTGGGCGACATCAACGAAGCGATCGCCAAAGCTGAAAAAATGAAGTCGTAAGTCGAATTCGATAGCGCCGCTATCGGTTGCGAATCGTCAACAGTTCGGTCTCGAACAAACGCTCGAACACCTCTCGAACCACTCACGATTCGCAACATCGACTGACTTTATTTTTCTTCGTTACCGATCGTTACCCTCGAATGACCTATGACCTTAAATATTCGCGTGATTGCACCAGACCGCACGGTTTGGGACGACACTGCTCAAGAAGTTATTCTACCTAGCACCACCGGACAACTCGGCATCCTTTCCGGTCACGCCCCCTTGCTCACTGCCCTCGACATCGGCGTGATGCGGGTACGCCCGGAGAAAGAATGGATACCCATCGCCCTCATGGGAGGCTTTGCCGAAGTTGAAGAAGATCGCGTCACGATTCTCGTCAATGGTGCCGAACCGGGCAAAGAAATCGATCTTAAAGTCGCTCGCGAAGAGTACGAACAAGCCCAAGCGCAGTTCGATAAATCCGAGACGGGAAGCAAGCAGGAACAACTGCAAGCGAAGAAGAAACTCAAACGGTCTCGCGCTCGCGTGTTGGCTGCTGGGGGTTCGGTTTAGATTTCGATTTAAATTCTCGATCGAGATTTATTTTGGATATGTGCGAAAAGTCTGCCATCGAGCAGGCTTTTTTTATGGGGAGATTGATATCAGTTTTGGAGTTTAGCTTTTAATTTTTGCCAGTATTCAGCGATCGCGCGATCGGCTCTCGAGCGTGAAAGCTGTCATAGCACGTGGCTTTTTGACACTTAAAACAGCGATGAGATAAAACTTGATATTTACCCTTCGGGCGATCGAATTGCTTTCAAAAAGTCTTTAATTGCTTGCGGCTGTTCTTGGGGACGAATATATTGTGCCAACATATTCCAATCTAAATTTGGAAAAAACTGACTGGTTGTGCTTTCGCGAGACTCCGCTTCTCGTAAATCGTAAAGTGTCAGTCGATCGTTTTGCCAAATAATCACCTCCGGAACCCCCAATCCTCGATAAATTGCCAGTTTATCGACACCGCCACTGGTTAAATTCACTTCGATCGCCAAGTCGGGTAACTCTTTGAGAGTATCGACACAGTAACATTCATCCGGTTCGAGTCCTTGGGCTTTGGCTTCGAGTCGAAAGGTTGTCGATCCGTACCCGTGCAGAGGAATATCAACTTCTTCTGCATAGCGTTCTAAAAGTCGCGCGATGACTTTTTTTATCATCTCGTGTTGGGCAGAAGGCATGAAAATTTCTAGGGTTCCTTCTAGGTAGATGAGGCGTAACCCAGGATAGTCACCTAAAGTTGCTAACAAACTTTCGTATTGTTGCCAGGTGACGCTGGGTAGGACAACCCGTTGTTCTTGGAGGTTGGAGGTAGGAATTAGAGTCGTCACGATCGCCTCTGCAATTTAGTTTGCGAGCTAATTATAGACAATGGGAAAGGCAAAGTGGTATCTATCTACGAACGAACGTCCCATTTTTTGGCTCGATCTCGATAACCGATCGATATCCTTATTTGACAGAGGAAGAGGCGATCGGGCGATCGCCTCTTTAACGAATAATGCTATTGCCCGATTTGTCGGGTCAAAATGCTCATCACATCTCCTGAGTGAGGAGTGGGTAATAACGGACTCCAATCGCTCATTTGGGCAAATCCGAGGACGTAGAGGGTGCGAATCGTCTGTTCGACCCCGCTGGGAGAACCCACGACCAGGATTCTCACGAGATTTCGTCCATCTGGAGAATGGGGCGGATCGTCCGCCATTAGTGGTGAGGTAGCGTCTCCGATTTTGGGTTTGCGATCGGATTCGCCATCGACTTGTAACATAGTGGATGTGCCTCCTGTAGGTGATTTCTATAGAAATTTCCATGCTTCCAATATGGAAAAACTTAGAAATGTCCCTTAGCTAAAACACTATCTGTAGATGGATTTGTATCATCAATCATGACTTGAATCTTATCGATCATCCTTTGAAATACATCAGGGTAATACTTGGAAGAATCCAAAAAGTCAACGTATTCCTGCCTGTGAAGCTTTCTTGATTCTGGAGTTCGATACTCTTGTCGAAGATTAGCAGACATTCGCTTATTTTTTCGCACAATTAAAACATCATCAATTTGAGTTGAAATTGTGGAAACTGGTTTCATATCAAGAAATTCACAAATAAGAAAATATAGAGATCCAGGAATAGCGATTTTTAAATCCCTACTGGTTGCAACTGCTTCCTGAAACATTGTCTTATCTAAATTTGTTTTGCATTCTGCACAAATGTACCCAAGATGTGACTCGATTAGCTTATAATTTTGAAAATTCTGCTCGAACGATGACTTTAAATATAACTTTTTACCCAGGATAAAATCTTGGTTTTTGGTTTTAATATTTGGTTCGCCACCTTGACCAATATTTCCGAGAGAAGAAAGAAAGCTCAGTCCCGAGAACGTTTTGCGCGGACCTAACTCGAATGAATCATCAAGGTTTCGCAAACTTCGCCATACCAATTGTGGTAAAAATTCTTCTAAGATAGTATTATCTAATTTTAGCTGTCCTTTCTGTCTATATAAAAAGTTTTCTGGGCTGTCAAAAATCACATCAAGTTCAAGAAAGCGTTTGTATCGGTTAGTTGAAGCAACTAACTGCTCTACTGTATTGACTTGAGGGCATTCAATGGCTTCTAACTCAGTAATCCACTCGTTATACTTGTTCAAAGCCTCTTCTAAACGTTCTCGATCCACTTCAGGTAATCGAGGATTATTGAGACATGCTGTTAGTTTTGTGTAATGAGGGCGAGGGAATCCTATCATATAGCAAAGTAAATAAGTATTAAAACATATAATAAGTGCAGAGGAATATTCTTAATAATACTCTTTATCTAAAATCGGTGTTCTTTTAATAGTTTTAGCTTTAGCAATTGCATTTTCTAAATATTCGCTATTTTTTGTGGAGACAAAAGAAATATTATATCGTAAAACATTAACAGAAATTTCTCTTGCAATTTCTTCTATATTTTCCGTAGGATGTGTAGTCTTCAAATTTATACAATTGATTAAATCTTCTCTGACTATTTTTCCAAACTTGTTTTTGAATTCTCTTTTTTGCTTTAATACAATATGAAATAAATTTGTCTTAACTATTATTGCCTCAATAATTTTGGAATTATAAAAAGGTACACCCAAAACCGTAGATTCATATCCTATAATAAATATGACTCTAGCTCCACATTTCGCAACTCTTGATATTTCCTTTAGAGCATACGCTATGTCTAGACAGTATTGTATTACGGTGTAAAATCGATTAGCTCTATTAGCTCTATTAGATCCAATTTCAGAACGAGCAATTTTTAATACATTCCATCCTAGCATTTCAGCAGACTTGCGATAATTTTGGTGATAGTTAAATACATTAATATATGGAGGAGAAGTAATAACAAAATCTACTTTATTATTTTTCAGGGGAAGAGAACGAGCATCAGAGAGACTGACTCTAATTTTTTTTTCAGAATAAGGTAATTTTTTAATAGCTTCTTGTAAATTAAAAAATTTACATTGAATAAATTCATTAGTGACTCTATTATTTTTTATATCCAAAAGAATTATTAGAGCTTCAAAAAGTTGAAGTGATTCCTGACTTTCACATAGTTTATGTTGAATTGAAAGCGTTTTATTTTCTAAGTTAGATACAAGTCTATTAGATTCAAAAATTTTGAACGGAAATTCTAAATCTATTAATTTTCTGAGAATTTTAATAATTTCTTCTCTTTGAAAGTTATTAATTAGTTCATAAGTTTTACTAAGAATTAAAGCAGCGGGATTAACCTCAAAACCGTAGGCTGCAAGTCCGAGATTTCCCGCCTCTCTTAAAACTGTTCCACTACCTACAAAAGGATCGAGAATTACTGAATCATATAGGCAATAATAGCTTAAGATTACTTCAATAAGCTGCGGAGAAAACTGACCTCGCCATGTAAATAAGTTAGATCTCGTTTTCTCAACAATATTAAGTTTTTCTTGAGGAATCGGTTGGTCGAACTCTTTCAAGGGTTAACTCTAGTTTTTGATAATACTAACTCTATTTTATTCTGAGATGGTAAGCATTAAGGTGATGATTTTGAAGTTATTAATTAGAAATTTAAGTTTTGAAGATATTTCATTATTCTAACCCCCCATCGTTGATTCGATCGCCCCTTCTGCGTGCAAAACGATCGCCCTCAACTCCTCCAACACCTCCCCACTCGCCGACTGCCACAACCCCCGCTGATTCGCTTCTAGCATCCGTTCCGCCATATCCCGCAGCGCCCAGGGATTCTTATTTTGAATAAACCCTTGCACCTCTTCATCCAAGATATAAGCCTGCGTCACCCCCTCATATATATAGTCCTCCACGCATTGCGCCGTGGCATCGTAGGCGAACAAATAATCCACCGTCGCCGCCATTTCAAACGCCCCCTTATACCCGTGGCGCATCACTCCAGCAATCCATTTAGGATTAATCACCCGCGATCGATAAACCCGCGCGATTTCCTCTTTCAAATGCCGCACTTTCGGGTTTTCCGGCACCGAACTATCCCCGAAATACGTCACCGGATTCTCCCCGCGAACCTTTCGTACCGCCGCCGTCAATCCCCCTTGAAACTGATAGTAATCGTCGGAGTCGAGTAAGTCGTGTTCGTGGTTATCCTGATTGTGCAAGACAACTTGCATTTGCGCGAGGCGACTTTCAAAGGCTTCCGGGGCAGAAACCCCTTTACCCGTTCCCGTATAGGCGTAACTACTCCAATTCAGGTAGGCAGTGGCTAAATCGCGATCGTCTTTCCAGTTTTGCCCTTCAATCAACCCCTGCAATCCCGCGCCATACGCCCCTGGTTTGGAACCGAAAACTCGGTAGCGCGATCGAACTTTTGCTGCTTCTTCGGGCAATCCCAAATCCTGCCACCGTTGCGTCTCCTGCTGTACTTGCGCTGCGAGGGGGTTGAGTTCTGCCGGTTCGGCTAAATTTGCCACCGCCGCCACTGCCGAGTCAAATAAATCGATGAGATTGGCAAACGCATCCCGGAAAAAGCCGGAAATCCGCAGCGTCACATCCACCCGAGGGCGATTCAGCATTGCCAGGGGGATAATTTCAAAGTCCGTTACCCGGCGGGAAATGCCATCCCACACCGGCTGTACCCCCAGCAATGCCAGGGCTTCAGCAATGTCGTCGCCCCCCGTTCGCATGGTAGAAGTTCCCCACACCGAAAGCCCCAGAGTTCGGGGATACTCGCCATTTTCCTGGGTATACCGTTCGATGAGAACCTCCGCCGCTTTGCGCCCCACCTCCCAAGCCGTTTCCGTGGGGATGGCGCGAATATCCACCGAGTAGAAATTGCGCCCGGTGGGTAATACGTCAGAACGTCCCCGAGTCGGTGCGCCAGAAGCCCCACTGGGAACGAATCCACCGTTTAAACCGTGGAGAAGATTGGTGATTTCGCCCTCGGTTTGTTGTAATGCTGGCAGGAGGATATCGTGTATCCAGAGGAGTTCGGGTTGGGTGTTTGGGGCAGGGGAGGATTGACGCGGGGACGCGGGGACGCGGGGACGCGGGGAGAGGGAGGAGGAGAGGGGAGGGGGAGAGGTTGGGGAGTTTGTATCTTCCTTGACATCTTCTGTCTGTTTGAGGAACGATCGCTTCGATTGCGAATCACTTACTGTTGAAAGGGGTAAAGGTTTATCTGCCAGAATTTCTTCTACTAATTCTGCCGCATAAATTTCGATCGCCTCAATCGCATCCCCAACTGTTCTAAATTCCGAATTCCGAATTCCGAATTCCGAATTCTCCACCAACGGATCGAAATCAAGTCCCCAATCCTTGGCAATTGCCCGCGTCAATCCCATCCGATTTTCCCCTGGAGAACGGGCGATCGCAACGATTAAATCTCGCAGTTGCCGCCCTTGGGGACATTGCCCGAAAATATGCAATCCATCCCGAATTTGCGCTTCTTTAAGTTCGCATAAATAGCCGTCGATGGACGTTAGTAAAGTATCGGTGGCTTCGGTATTGGCGATTCCCAAATCCCGATCGAGATTTTCTTGTTTCAGCAACCCGATAATTCGATCGCCAATTATCTGCAATCGCGTCGGATCTAAACTCTGGGCTTCGTAATATTCATCCACCCATCTCTCCAGTTGCGACAGAGAACCGTAAAGTTCCGCCCGCGTCATCGGTGGCGTAAGATGATCGAGAATCACCGCCTGGGCGCGACGTTTGGCTTGGGAACCTTCCCCCGGATCGTTGACGATGAAGGGATAAAAGTGGGGCATTGCCCCCAATGCCACTTCGGGATAGCAGGTTTCGGATAAGGCAATACTTTTCCCCGGCAGCCATTCTAAGTTACCGTGTTTGCCCACATGCACGATCGCCTGGGCTTGAAAGTGCGATCGCAACCAATGGTAAAACGCCAAATATTCCGGTGTCGGTTCCAAATCCGGGGCGTGGTAGTTCAAACTCGGATCGCGATCGTATCCCCGCGAGGGCTGAATGCCGACAAATACGTTTCCCAATTGAATGCCGGAAATGGGAAGGCGATCGCAATTTTCCAGCCCGGAATTTCCCCAACGCTGGGTAATCCCCTGGCGTACCGCTTCGGGTAGCGTGGCAAAATACCCCCGAAATTCTGCAACGGAAACCGACTGAAAAATCGATCGCCAGTCTCGACTTTCAATATCGTTGGTGACTCCAGATGTGAGGCGAGAAATCAACTCATCTCCCGTTTCGGGAATCTCTTCAACCTTATACCCCTCCCGTTGCATCGCTTTAAGAATTTCAATGCAACTTTCTGGCGTATCCAACCCCACCCCATTTGCCAGCCGCCCATCTTTATTGGGATAGTTGGCTAAAATCAGGGCAACTTTGCGATGTTTTGTAGGAGTTCGCCGCAAGTTTACCCAGTTTGCCGCTAAATCTGCCACAAATTCCACTCGGTTGGGTACGGGTTGGTATACTACCACCGAGGTTTCGAGGCGATCGTTCCAGGTTTGTTCCCCTTTGAAAGAAATCGCCCGACTCGAAATTCGCCCATCAACTTCAGGGAGGGCAACGTTCATCGCCATATCTCGCGGTGTCAACCCCATCAACTGCGATTCCCATTGTTCCTGGGTTCCGCTGCTGAGGATGACTTGGATTACCGGAACGTCGGGGAAGCCGGAAATCGGGCCAAAATTTCGATCGGGGCGATCGCACTCGCTAAGTTGGTTAGGAGACTGGGCAGACATTTTTTCCCCTTGCCTCCCCATCCTCTTCCTCTCCGCGTCCCCGCGTCCCCGCGTCCCCGCGTCAATCTTCCCCTG
>JAXHUC010000039.1:0-47298 GCA_034189805.1 Cyanobacteriota bacterium | reverse complement strand
TGCAAAAACCCACTTTCTCCACTTTTGAGTTTCCATCGATCGGGTTTCGATGCACAAATTGCATCGATTTTTGTCGAAGTACCACGATCTGAAAAATAAGTCAGACAACCTACGGCTTAACTCGCACCTCTCGAGTTTTAAGAAGAACTCGAAGTTACTTCATCGAGAGAATAAAAACTCTGAATGAATTCGAGAACCACGCTTGCTGGGGGCAAAGCAACGGGTTTAGTTTTGATTGCTAAACCGGCGACAGGAAGTGATTCTCCAGAGCGATCGAGAAAGCGCTTGCCAAACATGGGATTATGGTAAACCTTGAGCATTTGAGAACTCGAATTGGTTAAAACCGTCTGAGTTGGCGCTTGAAAAAACTCGCAATTGGTAATCTCTGGGGAGAGGAGTTCTTCGCGATCGACGGTACTGGCAATTCTCATCTTTTTTAAGATCGAAACGCTCAATTTTGCCACTCGGTTCGACTCTTTCACCCCCAAAATATCGCTGCTTTTCGACTGAATGAGCTTGACAAAATGCAGAGCGCTGCGTTGGGTGGCTTCGGCATCGGTAAAGGGAAACATAGCCACGTAGGCGATGGGAAATAAGAGTTCGTCCGTTTCCACGCGCAGGGTGAGAATGGTTTGGCGATATCCCACATCGACACTCGGGGGTTGACCCAATTCCGGGTATTTTTGAAAAATTTGATAGTACATCTGAGCCAGGGCAAAATTCGCTTCCTGAGTCAGGGGCATATCGACGATAATTTGAACGATCGGATGGGTTTGGTTGAAGAACTTTTGGAAATCCTCGGGGGTAAAGCGACAGATCCGACTGCGATCGCCGTTGGGACTCATATCGATCCACTCACAGCTCATCCCCTCGGTTCTCAGGCTGAATCGAGAAACGCCGTACAGCTTTGCTCCCGTTAAAATTGCCCCGCTCAAATCTGCCCCTTCCCAGTCCGATCGCATTAAATTTGCCTGAGTTAGATCGGCATGGACGAAGCTGGTATTGAGTAAGTTAGCGTGGCTGAGGTTCGCCCCGATTAAGTTGGCCCCGCTTAATTTAGCATCGCTCAGATCGGCCCAGCGCAAATCCGCCCCGCTCAGATCGGCCCAGCGCAGATTCGCCCCCCGCAAACTCGCCCCGCTCAAATTGGCACGATGGAGTTGGGCGTGTCGGAGTTCGGTGTGAGTCAGATCGGCCCCGCCTAAATCCGCTTTACTCAGATCGGTCCCGTTCAAATTGGATTGAGATAGGTTCGCACCGACCATCGTCGCCCCTCGCAAGTCTGCCTCGCTCAGATTCACCCCACCCAAATCGGCACGATCGAGTTTCGACTCTCGCAAATCCGCCCCATTCAAGTTCGCTTCGTTCAAGTTCGCCTGAGTCAGGTTGGCGCGAATCATCTCCGCCCGAATCAGAGCCGCTTGCACCAAATTCGCTTCAGTTAGATTCGCCCGAATCATGTTGGCAACATTCAGAATGGCCCCGTTTAAATTGGCTTGGATTAAATTTGTCCCGCTGAGTCGGGCAACGTTGAGTTTGGCATAGCTCAAATTCGCTCGGTTGAGATTGGCCCCGCTCAAATTGGCGATACTGAGGGTGGCGCGACTGAGGTTAGACCCACCGAGGTTGACGCGACTTAGATTGGCTTCGGCGAGGTCGATCGCCTCAAAGTCTCGCTCTCCAGCAGCATATTTTTTTATGAGTTCTTGGACGGACATAGAATTTCCCTGAAAAACCAATACGTGGCCAGTTGAGCGTTAGATAAAAGGCGATCGCATCGAGCAACACCAACCGCAATCGATCGAAGCTCCGTGCTGAGTGCTATTTTACGCGATGTACCGCGAATCGCTCTCTTCCTCGAAGCGATCGCCCTTGACTGCTGCGTTTTACCTTCTGCAAACGGATCGTCCATTACTCGATTTTTCCTAATATTTTTGGGAATACTCCATCGTTAACAATCAAAAACAGAAAGCTAAAGTGCGTACGGTGTTTCGAGCAATCGTCGATCGAATCAAACGATTGCTACTAGATCGAAACCCAAAATGTATCAAGAATTAATATTAATAAAGCTCATCATAAATGAAGGTGAAGGAAAAGAAATTTGACTGGTCGCCGACATCGAATTTTGGGGAATGGAATAAGCCGATTTAATCAATTGCTTGCCAAATTGAGGGTGGTGTTGAACTTCGAGTTGCTGATTTTTCGAGTTATTTAAAACTACGTGAGTCGGTGCTCGAAAAAATTTTTTTCCTTGTTCGATCGCAGATGAGTCGCTCGCCAGCTCTTTGAGGGCATTCACTTTTTCGATCGCCGCAGAGAGGGTCGTGCCAATTTTCTGGATGTATCGGTGTTGGTCTTCACTGAGGTCGCCATCGGCTTGAGCGGTCAGCAAGCGCACCAACTGAAGAATATTATCCTGGGTGGCTTCGGCATCTTGAAACGGTAAAATTGCCACGCAAGCCGTTGCAAATAACTTCAGATCGCTATTCATCCGAAAGGTGAGGATCGTCCGGCGATCGCCCACTTCAATACTCGGTCCCCGACGCAAGCCCGGATACTTAGCGGCAATTTTATAATACGCCAGAGCCAGAGCCAGGTGAGCGGAGCGATCCATCACCATATCTACCATAATCTGAACCGTCGGCAGGGTTTCGTTAAAAAACTGTTTGACTTGTTCGCTGCTGAGCTGGCGAATTTGCGATTCGTCCCCCGTCGGACTTAGATTGACCCACTTGCACGTAACCCCTTCGCTTTTGAGGCCGAATCGAGATACGCCATACAGTTTCACCCCCGTCAGAATCGCGCCGGAGAGGTCGGCTCCCATCCAATCGACTTTCATCAGATTGGCTGAGGTCAGATCTGCGTAGACCAAACTGGCATTGAGCAGGTTGGCATAGCTCAAATCTGCCCCCGTTAAATTGGCCCCGCTCAACTTAGCCCCGCTGAGATCTGCTCCCATCAAACTCGCTCCGGAGAGATCGGCCCAGCGCAAATTGGCTCCCCGCAGGTCTGCCCCCACCAGCTTCGCCCCCGACAAACTCACTTGTCTGAGTTCGGCATTGCGCAAGTTCGCACCGCTCAAGTCGGTACGTCGCAGGTTCGTCCCCCGAAAGGTCGCATGTTCGAGGTTCGCTGCCGTCATCGTCGCGCTACTGAGATCGGCTTCGCTGAAATTGGCTCCTTGAAAGTTGGCTTGGGTGAGTTTGGCTTCTTTGAGAATCGCGCCGCTGAGGTTGGCATCTTGAAGATCCGCTCGGCTCAAATCTGCTCGGAGCAATTCAGATCGCACTAATGCCACGTCTTTTAAGATGGCTTTTCGCAGATCGGCTCGAATGAGGTTCGACACGTTCAAGTCGGCACTACTGAGATTGGCTCTACTCAAGTTCGTCCCGCTGAGCTTGGCAACATTGAGTTTGGCGCGCTGGAGATTCGCTCCGCTGAGGTTGGCCCCACTGAGATTGGCAACGCTCAAACAGGCATCGCTCAAATCGATTTCGCACAGATTGGCTTGACTGAGATTGGCTTCATTCAGGTTAACCTTGGTAAACTTTCTCTCTCCATCTGCATATTGTTTTAAGAGTTCTTCAGCTTCCATTGGGCAACCCTGAGACAATTTGAGCGTGACAGTGTATGCTTAACCATATCGAGAGCAGTCAAGGTCGAAAGACTCGAACGAACCACTGCGCTACTATGTGGTCTCTCCCGTCCTAAAAATAAAAGGGACGAAGAAACCGAGGTCGAAAGTACGCTTGAAGGCGCGATTTCCATCAGACCTTAATCATTTGCACTGAATTTGAACAGTCCCGATTCTACCATCATAACTTTTGCCGGTCGGAGCGGTAAGGATTAACGGGCGATCGAATCGATGTTTTCCGTAGATTCGATCGGCTAGAGATCGGGATAATCTCGACTTTCTCTTGCCAACAGAATAAATCGATACTTACCGATCGAAAGCTCGATCGTCTCAGTTGTGGCTTGATGTTAGAGAGCCGAAGATTGAGTAAAAACGGACGAAAATAGGAGATGAATGAATAGAGCACGCTCGTTTTTACTTTACTTGAAAAAAACTATGGATGATTTTAAAAATAACTTGAGTGCTGCCTCTACCTTCACTCGATTAAAAATCGCGCAACTCAAAACAATATTTTTCATTCTCTCGATCGAGGAAGGTTTCGTGATGATGTAGACGAGCAAGTTGGGAACTTTTTTCTAGGGGAATTAATACTTTTTGAGTTACGAACTTCGAGTCACGGGTGATAGACGATCGAAATTTACCGAGTCAAAATAATGTTTGAGTAACCCAAACAACATTCTGCAACGGGAGAAAACTAGAGTCAATCGCTTCCCGATCTTTAAATACTTTTCGATCGTCCATCTTTATTTGAGAACGAAATTGAAACTCGCCATGTTAATGACGGTTGTCTAAATAGCTTCTAAATCCTTTTCACCCGTACGAATTCTGACAATTTGTTCGACAGGAGAAATAAAGATTTTTCCATCACCAATTTCACCGGTTTTCGCGGCTGCAATGAGCTTATCGACTACCATATCGACGCGATCGTCCTCGACCACAATTTCAATTCTCAGTTTTTGGAGAAATTCAACGGTATATTCAGAACCGCGATATCGTTCGGTTTGACCCTTTTGTCTGCCGAATCCTCGCACCTCAGAAACCGTCATCCCAACAATCCCTGCATTGACGAGGGCAATTTTGACCTCATCGAGTTTAAATGGACGAATGATTGCTTCGACTTTTTTCATATCAACACTCCTAAACGAGAGTTCGCAGGTCAGCATTTCCTGGCTCGATCGATCGATAATCTACACATAGAGATGACTATCGATGTCGTACTTGATTATACGTCCTTCTCTGTCGGGGCGTAAGTATTCCGATATTCAGATGTCAGAGACTTGTGGGTCTGGCGTTTATCGGTAGAAGTTGACCCGGATTTTTGAAGACTCGCTCTCAAATATAGCGTTCGGGATATCGCGCACGAAGTCACGCGCGGGTCGTCAGCCTTCAGCCAAAAACGGCTTGAGATGCGCTTGTCGCTTTTCTCGTGTCTGACTCGTGAATGCGATCGTACCCGTCCCTTTTACAAACATCTTGACAAACGTCGGATCGGCACTCGATCGTCTGAACAATTCGCCAAAACCGATAATTTGGGCGATCGTCAATTCGATTGTAAATCGAGTTCGGCTAGCCCCAGATAGCGAATGCCAACGGTCGTCACCTCAAAGCGACAGGGCAAAACCTCAACACCTCGCGCCACGGCTTCTCGCAACAGTTCCCCGTAAACGCGATCGGCGCTGTCTCCGGGGGCAAAGCGATCGCAATCGCTCCGATTTATAAAATACAACATCACCGATCGCGCTTGGGGAACCAGCGCCATCAATTCTCGCAAGTGCTTTTGTCCCCGTTGGGTCACCGTGTCGGGAAACAAAGCCAAACTATCTTTAGCCCAAGTCGTATTTTTCACCTCCACGTAAATCGGCTTGCCATCGCCACCTTGAAGGAGAAAATCCACCCGGCTTTTGCCATCGCTACCGTACTTCACTTCCGATCGAATTTCCGTGTAGTCTCCCAACTCCGGAATCAACCGCGCCTCGAGAACCTGCTTCATCACCCGATTGGGGAGTGCCGTATTAATCCCCACCCAGGTTCGCGCCGCATCCCGCATCTGAATTAACTCCCAAGTATAGGCGTACTTGCGCTTGGGATTGTTGCTACAGGAGAGCATCACCGGACTGTAGGGATCGCAAACTCCCGTCATCGGTCCGGTATTGGGACAGTGGGCCGTGACGATTTCGCCGTTGACCAGTTCCACATCGGCTAGAAAGCGTTTGTAGCGTTTGACCAACGTTCCGGCATACAGAGGCGGGTACTGGTATACAAAGTCTTTCATGGGTCTCTCATGGGTCTCTCATGGGATGGGACTCGGATGAAATGGGGAATAATCGATCGAGTTTCGGGTAGACTCCCACAAGACAAGGGTCGTTTGTTGCGGTTAAATGTTGGGGAAACCTTTCGCGATTTGAGGACTTTTAACCTCCGTGTCTGAAGAGAAAAAGCCCGCTCGCTCCCTTGCTGGAATTGCTGGGATTGTAGCAGTCGCCACCCTCATTAGTAAAGTCTTCGGTTTGGTGCGCCAACAGGCGATCGCCGCCGTATTTGGGGTCGGTGCGGCTGTCGATGCCTACAACTACGCCTATATCGTTCCCGGCTTTCTGCTGGTGCTGCTAGGCGGCATTAACGGTCCGTTCCACAGCGCGATCGTCAGCGTCCTCGCCAAGCGCGATCGCGAGGAATCCGCCCCGGTCATCGAAACCATTACCACCCTCATCGGCGGCATTTTAATCGTCGTCACTTTGGGTTTAATTGTCTTCGCCGATCCGATTTTGAGTCTGGTGGCGCGGGGTTTGACGGAAACTCCAGAAGGCTTACAAACTCGCGCCATTGCCGTGCGCCAGTTGCAGATTATGGCCCCGATGGCGCTACTGGCAGGTTCGATCGGGATTGGCTTCGGCACCCTGAACGCGGCGGATATGTACTGGTTGCCTTCGATCAGTCCCCTGTTTTCGAGTACGGCGCTCATTGCCGCTCTGGGGGGACTGGTGTTGTATTTGGGCGAAAACGTCGTCGAACCGGAATATGCCATGTTGGGGGGCATGGTGCTGGCGGTGGGAACGCTGCTGGGAGCGGGGTTGCAATGGCTGGTACAGGTGGTAGCCCAATGGCGGGCGGGTTTGGGTTCGTTGCGCCTGCGGTTCGAGTTCGATCGCCCGGAAGTGCGGGAGGTGTTGCGGGTGATGGGGCCTGCCACCTTTTCCTCGGGGATGATGCAGATTAACGTCTATACAGATTTGTGGTTTGCTTCGTTCATTCCCGGTACGGCATCGGCACTCGCCTATTCGGGATTGCTGGTACAAACGCCGCTGGGGATTTTATCGAATGCAATTTTAGTCCCCCTGATGCCCGTGTTTTCTCGCCTCGCCGACCCGCAAAATTGGCCGGAGTTAAAACAGCGCATTCGCCAGGGGTTGATGCTCGTTGCCCTGACGATGTTACCGTTGGGGGCGCTGATGATGGCGCTGGCAAAACCGATCGTCCGGGTGGTGTACGAGCGATTTGCTTTCGATCGAGCAGCTTCTGAATTTGTCGCGCCGATGTTGGTGGCCTATGGCTTGGGAATGTTCGTCTATTTGGGGCGAGATGTGCTGGTACGGGTATTTTACGCTCTCGGGGATGGGGAAACGCCGTTTCGAGTCAGCGTGGCGAATATTTTTCTCAATGCTTTATTGGATTATTTGTTGGTGAATGCCTACGGCGCGCCGGGTTTGATTTTGGCGACAGTGGGGGTAAATGTCGTGTCGATGGTGGCCTTGCTGGTGCTGCTCGATCGCAAGTTACATGGATTGCCGATTCGGCGGTGGAGTATGCCGATTGTGGGATTGGCACTGATGAGCGCGATCGCCGGTGCTGCGAGTTGGGGAATCGATCGGGCATTGGGACTGGTTTGGGGTGATGAAGGCTTTTTGATTCTGCTGTTGAAATTGTCAATTGCTGGATGTTCGGGATTGATTATTTTTGGATTGCTGGCGACGTTGTTGAAGTTGCCGGAAGTGGATATTTTAGTTGATCGGGTGCGGCAAAAGTTGGGGCGGTGAGGGTGTTTTAAATTCGCGCCAACGGTATTCGTACGCGGTACTACCGATTCGATTCGATTTGCTGGCGAACCCACCCTCTAAACTGTTTCATCGTGGTATTTCTGCCTTCAATTCTACTGCGCTCTAGATATTCAGGAATCATTTGAGTCAGTGACAGTCCAGGAAACCAAAAACTCATATTCGATCGAATATATTCACCACCTTCGAGTCGATAAATACTGAGCGTTTCACCGTTAAATTTCCAAACCTCTTTCACCCCTAAAACCAGATAGTTTTTAAGGGTCGTTCGCGAGGTGATATCAATTTCGATCGCCAGATCTGGAGGTGGATCGGTTTCTAGATCGATTCGTTTCTTACCGCGAATTTTAGGTTCGTTGGCGATATAAAAACAATCATCAGCTTCCACTCCAGCATCCATGTCTTGACGTTTAAAGGTTGTCGAACCTAAACTTCTAAATTCGAGATCGAGTTCTTCGAGGATAACTTTAATAAAATCTCCTAGCATCACTTTGTCGTCTTCGTGTTCTGGTAGGGGATTCAGAATTTCTAAAACACCTCGAGCGTAGTTCGCGCGAGTGGAACGATCGTCACCTAAATCGGCAAGAATTTGCTCGTAAATAGACCAACTGATATCTTCAATCAGAATTTGACTTCCTGGGGGAACGACGATTTGTTTTAAAGCAATTTTCATCTCAAAACGACCCGCGTTGTTCGCACTCCAATCTAAATTTACCTTGAAAATTGATGGGGAAGGGTCGATCGTGTTGCTGCATCCCATCGAACAGCTTGTCCGATCGCATTTCTGGTCTCAACTTCATGTCAAATCGAACGATATGCGGCAGAATGTTAGAAGGTAAGTAAACAATTGTAAACTTCGTCCAAATCCATGGGGTACTGGAGATGGGAGGGTAGGGGGAAACTGTGACATACGAAAGACCAGTGGAGACGGGAGCTTCTAAATTGACAGAAACTAGCCCGATCGAAGAGGGAGAGGCTCAAGAGGCCGTACAACAGCTTGAAACTCAACTCGAGCGCGATCGCGTTGGTGAAACGGGTTTGGAAAAACCGCCTCGTCGAGAAGGGGGAATTCCCTGGCGGGCACTAGTGGCGGGTCTGGCGGCTGGATTTGTCCTCGCATTCGTCGCCGGACGCGCGGGCAATCGTTCCGAACCCGAGAGTGCGACTCCCATTGCCCCAGCCACCACTTCTGCGTCGCAAACCGTCACCACCGCCACCGCAGAATCCACCCCAGTCGAACGTACCCTCGATGTTACAGGAACGGTGCGCTCTCGGGATTTACTACCCATCTTGCCCCAAGCCACCGGATTGCAAATTGTCGAAGTGCGGGTGGATGAAGGGGATTTCGTCGAAGCCGGACAAATCCTCGCCGTTCTCGATGATGCCGTGCTGCAAACCCAGATCGATCGCGCCGAATCTCAAGTCTCCTCTGCCAACTCCAATGTCGCCCAAGCCCAAGCGGGAATCGACCAAGCCGAAGCTGCCCGCCTAGAAGCCGATGCCGGGGTCGAACAAGCCCAATCCAACGTCGCCCAGGCCCAAGCCGGAGTCGAACAAGCCCGTGCCGGGGTCGAACAGGCCCAAGCTGCCGTCGATCTGGCGCGCACGGGTATCGTGCAAGCCGAAGCCGAACTCGCCCGCGCTCAAGCCAGACAAGAGCAAGCCGAGCGAGAATACCAGCGCTACCAAAACCTAGCCGCCAGCGGCGCGGTGAGCCAGCAAGAAGCGGAAGTTCGCGAGACGGATGTCAAAACTGCCCGTGAGGACGTACAAGTCGCTCAAGCCAACATTACAGCCGCTCGGACGGAAGTCAGGAACGCCGAAGCCAGCGTCTCCAACGCCCGCGCCACCCTGACCAACGCCCAAGCCAACGTTGACAACGCCGAAGCCAGCGTCTCCAGCGCCCGCGCCCGCCTCGAAAGTGCCAATGCGAACGTGCTCGCATCTGCTGCGAGTACTGATAGCGCTCGAGCGGGAGTTAGCGGTGAGGTGGCCAACGTCAGCCAATTGGAAACTCAGCTCGAACAAACCCTGGTGCGCGCCCCCGAAAGCGGCATCATCGCCGAACGGGTCGCCCAGGTTGGAGATGTCACCAGCAATAGCAACCAACTGTTTTCGATTATTAGCAACGGGGTTCTCGAACTCGATGCGGAAGTGCCCGAAACCCAACTGCCGCAAATCCGACCGGGCATGACCGCTCGCATTACCTCCGATGCGGACGATCGCATCAACCTGCGGGGAACGGTGCGCGAGATCGCTCCCCTGATTGATGAAGCCAGCCGAGAGGCGATCGTCGAGATCGATTTACCCGCCAGCGATTTGTTGCGTCCGGGGATGTTCCTCAACGCCACGATCGCCACCGACACGACCCCAGGCTTGACCGTTCCGGCTGCCGCCGTTCTTCCCCAACCTGACGGCAGCCAAATCGTTTACAAACTCGGACCCGATAACACTGCCACCGCCCAAACCGTGACTGTCGGCGAAGTCATGGGCGACGATGCCCAGGATTTATCGGCCGCCCGAATCGAAGTTCTCGAAGGTCTCACTGAGGGCGATCGGATTGTTGTCTCCGGTGCGGGATTTGTCAAAGACGGCGATCTCGTCAATGTGAGTAATTGAGAAAGAAGATGACGCGGAGACGCTCCAGAGGGAGAGAAAGGGAGGAAACGGGGGAAGGAGATGACGCGGAGACGCGGAGACGCGGGGACGCGGAGAGGAGGAGAAATGGGAGAAACGGAGGAATTGGGATATAGTTTAGCCTCTCTTGCTCCCGAAGCTCCCGAGAGCTACCCAAGCCTCCCAAGCTCCCAAGCCCCCGAAGCCTCCCAAACCCCCGAGAGCTACCCAAGCCTCCCAAACCCCCGAAGCCTCCCAAACCCCCGAAGCCTCCCAAGCCCCCGAAGCCTCCCAAGCCCCAGAAGCCCAATAACCCATGAACCTCTCCTCTTGGTCGATTAAAAGTCCCGTTCCTACCCTGGTATTGTTCCTCATCCTGACCGTTATCGGCTGGATGTCGTTTCAGACGTTGGGTATCGATGAAAACCCGAATATCGATGTTCCCGTCGTCTCCGTCACTGTCACTCAGCCGGGGGCTGGCCCTGCGGAACTCGAATCTCAAGTAACGCGGCTGGTGGAAGATACTGTAGCTGGATTGGGAAATATTGAGGAACTGCAATCGACGGTGCGAGAGGGGGTTTCAACGACGGCGATCGAATTCGATCTCGGCACCGATACCGATCGCGCCACCAACGACGTGCGCAATGCCGTCTCGGAAATTCGCCAGGACTTACCTGCCGATATTAACGATCCGGTGGTGGAACGGCTGGAGTTTTCCGGGGGAGCGATTATGGCCTATGCCGTGCGCTCCGATCGGCGATCGGTGGAAGAATTGAGCAACCTCGTCGATCGGCAAATTAGCCGCGCTCTGCTGAGCGTTTCGGGGGTGGCGCAAATCGATCGGGTGGGGGGAGTCGATCGGGAAATTTCCATCCAACTCAATCCCGATCGCCTGACGGCCCTGGGCATTACCGCCACCCAAGTCAACGATCGCATCCGCGCCCTCAATACCAACCTCTCTGGGGGGCGATCGGAAACGGGGGGAGCCGAAAAAAGCATTCGCACCCTCGGTAGCGCTCCCACCGTCGAAGAGCTGCGCAACTATCCCATCATCCTCCCTAACGGCGAATCGATTCCCCTGTCGGCATTGGGAGAAGTGACCGATAGCTTTGCCGAACCCCGCCAGCTTGCAGAGTTGACCGAATCTGACGGCGTAGGCGCTCCCGTGGTGGCTTTTAACGTTCGACGCAGTACTGGCAGTACCCTGGTTTCCGTGGAAGAAGGGGTGCGCGAGGAAGTCGCTAAGTTGCAAGAGGGCATTCTTCCCGAAGATATCCAGCTCGAACTCCTGTTCACCCGCGCTAACTCCATTCGCGAATCCTATGACGACACCATCATGGCCCTAATTTTGGGCAGTCTGCTGACTACGGCGACGGTGGGTTTGTTTTTGCGGGATTGGCGGGCGACGCTGATTACGGCGATGGCCCTGCCGCTGTCGATCGTGCCCACGTTTTTCGTCATGCAAGCTCTAGACTATACCCTCAACGGGATGAGTTTGCTGGCGCTGTCTTTAGCGGTGGGGAACTTGGTGGATGATGCTATTTGTACGATCGAAAATATTGACAGCCATCTCGATCGGGGGAAAAAGCCATTTCAAGCGGCGATCGATGCGATGAAGGAAATCGGGCTGGCTGTGGTGGCGACTACCGCGACGATCGTTGCCGTGTTTCTCCCCGTTGCCTTTATGGGTGGGATTCCCGGTCAGTTTTTCCGACCCTTTGGCGTGACCGTTGCCGTGGCGACGATGTTTTCGACCCTAGTCGCCACGACGATGACTCCCATGCTGGCGGCTTATTGGCTCAAACCCCGATCGACTAGTCTTCAAGAAGCTACATCGGCTTCCTCTACATCTCTCCCTCGACAAAAACCGGGTCCCTACCGATGGGTTCTCACCTGGGCCCTGCGCCATCGCATCACCACCCTACTAATCGCCATCGCCTTTTTTATCGGTAGCTTGCAACTGATTCCCTTCATCCCCACCGGTTTGTTCAGCAGTCCCGATCGGGGGCTGAGTACGATTCAGGTGCAACTTCCCCCCGGTTCGACCCTGAGCCAAACCAAAACGGTGACCGATCGAATTACGCAAATCCTCCTCGACGATCCGGCGACGAAAAATATCTTTGCTAATATCGGTAACGCCGGAACTGACGGGCGGGTGAACGAGGCGACCCTGAGCGTCAACCTGCAACCGCAGGACGAACGGGAGGTGACCCAAAAGGAATTTGAAGCGGTCATGCGCGAGCGGTTTGTCGAAATCCCCGGAGCGCGCATTAGCTTTGAGGCCGCCGGTGGGGCGGGAAATAGCAAAGACGTGTCCATCGTCCTCACCAGCGAAAACCCAGAAGCCCTGCGACAAGCAGCCGCCGATCTCGAAACCCAGATGCGGGAAATTTCGGGTTTGGTGGAAGTGGTCTCGAGTGCGAGTCTCGTCAGACCGGAGATTACCATCGAACCGAACTTCGAGCGGGCGGCAGATTTGGGGGTGTCGGTACGGGCGATCGCCCAGACGGCTCGATTGGCCACCCTTGGGGATAACGAAGCCAACCTGGCAAAATTCGACCTCCCCGATCGACAAATCCCGATTCGCATCCAACTTGCCGAACGATACCGCAACGATATCGATACCCTGAAAAATCTGCAAATTCCCACCGATCGCGGTGGTTTGGTTCCCTTGTCTTCCGTGGCAACCATTACCCTCGGCAGCGGCCCGGCGGAAATCGAACGTTTCGATCGCGCCCGTCAGGTGTCTGTCGAAGCGAACTTGCAGGGGATGTCCCTGGGCGATGCGGTTGCGGCCATCGAAGCCCTTCCGGTGATGAATCCTTTACCGACTGGGGTGAGCGAACAGCCTTCGGGAGACGCAGAAATCATGATCGATATTTTCACTCGGTTCTTGGGGGCTTTGGGACTGGCGATCCTCTGTATCTACGCGATCCTAGTCCTGCTTTACAATAACTTCCTCTATCCGTTCGCAATTTTGGTGGCATTGCCCCTCTCGATTGGTGGGGCCTTACTCGCCCTCCTATTCACGCAAAAAGAATTGGGCTTGTTCGCCCTCATCGGTATCGTCTTGTTGATGGGATTGGTCACCAAAAATGCGATTTTGCTGGTGGATTGTACCCTCGCCAATCAAGAAGACGGATTACCTCAATTTCGAGCCGTGGTGGAAGCTGGAGTTTCCCGCCTGCGCCCGATTTTCATGACCGCGATTTCCACCGTTGCCGGAATGATGCCGATTGCCATGGAGTTGGGGGCAACCGGAGAAGTTCGCTCTCCAATGGCGATCGCTGTGATTGGCGGTTTCTCGACTTCAACGATGCTCACTCTGGTCGTCGTTCCGGTACTATTTACCTACATTGATGGTTTCCAAGGGGTCGCGGTCAAAATTCTCAAAGGCGAGTTTCCCTGGCGGCGTACTTCTTCGGCGATCGACCATCGATAAATTTGACATCGATCGACGAAAATATGGATTTACAACTGACGGATAAATTAGCCTTCGTGACGGGTTCGACAGCGGGAATTGGATTGGCAATCGCCCAAACTTTAGCCGCTGAAGGGGCATCTGTAATCGTTAACGGTCGTTCTCAATCCTCTGTCGATGATGCGATTTCGGAAATGCGATCGCACGCTGCGGGTCAATTGATGGGTTTGGCGGCCGATCTCAGTACAGCTGAAGGGGTCGCTCTAGCCACGGAAAAATATCCCCAGGTTGATATTTTAGTGAATAATTTGGGTATTTATGAAGCCAAACCCTTTGCAGATATTACCGACGAAGACTGGCAAAAAATATTCACCACCAACGTGATGAGTGGCGTACGTCTTTCCCGTGCTTATCTACCTAAAATGTTAGACAAGAACTGGGGACGAATTATTTTTATTTCTAGCGAGTCCGGCGTGCAAATTCCGACAGAAATGATTCATTACGGAATGACTAAAGCTGCTCAAATTGCCGTTTCCCGAGGCTTGGCAGAATTAACGACAAATACGGAAGTTACTGTGAATTCTATTTTGCCAGGGCCAACAAAATCGAAAGGTGTTGCAGATTTTATCGAAAAGATGGCACAACAAAAAAATACGACATTGGAGGAAGTGGAAAAAGAGTTCTTTGCCCAAAACCGACCGACTTCGATTCTTCAACGTTTTGCCGAAACCACAGAAGTGGCAAATCTCGTGGCTTACGTCGCGAGTCCCCTAGCTTCAGCTACAAATGGTGCAGCCTTACGAGTTGAAGGAGGCATCTTGAAATCGGCATCTTGAAATCGGCATCTCGAACGCTGAATTGAAATACACAAAAATGCCAGCTCAATTTTATAATTCTCAAAGAAATTGAAGGAGATAATAATGGGCAATTTAACCAACAAAGTCGCCATTGTTACGGGTTCGTCTAGAGGAATTGGCAAAGCGATCGCAACTCGGTTAGCTAAAAACGGTGCAGCCGTCGTTATTAATTATTCCCACAGTGCAGATAAAGCCGAAGCCACCGTCCGAGAAATCGAGGAACAAAATGGAAAAGCGATCGCCATTCAAGCAGATGTCTCTCAGGTAAACCAGATTGAAAGTCTATTCGATCGAACTATCGATACATTCGGTCAAGTTGATATTTTAGTAAACTGTGCGGGCATCGTCGTTTACAAACCGATCGTTGAAGTGACTGAGGCAGATTTCGATAAGATTTTCGCTGTTAACGTCAAAGGGACTTATTTCGCCTGTCAGCAAGCTTCAAAACGCATGGCAGACGGCGGACGAATTATTAATATTTCCAGCACGACAACCGCCTTGATGTTGCCGACTTATAGTGCTTACGTGGCAACAAAAGGTGCAGTCGAACAAGTTACGAGAGTCCTTGCAAAAGAAGTAGGCGATCGCGGGATTACAGTGAATATCGTTTCTCCTGGACCTACCGATACTCCACTATTTCGCGAGGGGAAAACTGAAGAACAAATCGAAAAGTTTGCTTCGATGGCAGCATTGGGAAGAATTGGAGAGGTGGAAGATATTGCCGATGTTGTTGCCTTTTTGAGTAGTGATGATTCTCGCTGGATTACCGGACAAAATATTCGCGTAAATGGAGGGTTAGCTTAATCATTTTTTTAAACTTTTTCACAATAGGTAAAGATTTACTGCGACGATCGCTGGTATTTTTGGATAGATATTTTGTGACAATACTCCCTACACGAATAAAGGTTCAGCAGCCGCAAAAAGAACTAATATTATTACCGTTTGAGTCGCTCTCGATGCTTCCTTAAAAGATTTTTGGGTTGATAATCCCAGCGCGAGAAAAAACGCTTCTTTGTAATTTCGTGAATATCTTCAAAGCGATCGGAAACATCTCGCAGTGCCACCCCCCCAAAAACGGTAAACTTACTCACTAAATTTTGGGGATTCAGGTTGAGTTCGCAGGCGGGGTCGATATCCAGACCCCCTTCAATAAAACTCGGATCGAGATCGAGACTCAAACCTAGTTCGGCGCTCGAATCCATCATCCACTTTAACGGCGCGTTGGAGAGTTTGCGGCGGTTGTGGAATCCGCCACCAATGCAACTGTGGTCTCCGGGAAACCAGATTTGCTGGAGTTCCTGATTTTTGGCACTTTGGCTTTTTTCCATGGGAGCGACATCAAACACTTTGCGGGTTTCGTCGATGGCCACCGCATGAAGTGCGTATTGGATAGTCGGATTGAGTTTCGTATCGTGGAAGCGATATTTTTGGTTAATTTGGCGATTGAATTTCATCCAAGGCGTGAGTTCGGGAATTCCCAACGACCCCACCGTATCCCAACAGCCGAGTAGAGTAATGGGAGCGCGCTCTCCGTACATTTTCCGAAATGCAGTTGCTTGATTTTCGTTGGGTTTAGAGCGGCGATCGCGGTAGAGTTGGTAAGCGCTCGGAGCCTTGCGAATGTAGTGGCGACTCAGTATGCCGGAGTTATAAATCATCCCGGCAAGGCTGCGGACGGTATAAGCACCTCGACTGAAGCCGAATAGATAAATTTCGTCTCCCGTCACGTAATTCAGACACAGAAAGCGGTAAGCATCTTCAATATTTTTGTCAATTCCTCGACCGAACGCACCCCCGAAAAGTCGATCGAATAAGCTGCCAGTTCCCACCCCTTCGTCGTAATAGACAATTTGAGGAATGCCATCTTTACCGACAGCTTTAATCGCTTGAGCGATTTTGACAACGTTGGTGGGATAGGGATTAGCTAGCTTTTGCCAGGTGCCATCGCAGCAAACAATCAGACGTTTCATGTTTTAGAGCTTCTTGAATTCCCTAAAAATATCTTATTGCGTTGATGTCCCCTTAGCGTTTGCAGATCGAGACCCACTTTGAATATGACGATCGCTCTATATCGGATAGTTGACTTTAAAAGCGGCTTTGGCTCCGGGGGGAACGACATCAGTTTTGTCTAAACTAATCTCAGGCAGATCGCCAATGCGATCGGCAACGGAATCTGTCACGAGAATTTCCCAAGATGCGGCCGTATCTTCACCCAATTTACTCGCTGCATTGACTTCGGAACCAAAGACATCTTGCTCGCCAATTGTTAAAATTTTGCCATAACCAATGCCGACGCAAAGGAGAATTTTTTCAGAATCGGATTTATAGCGATTGTAATCTTTTGCCATTTGTTGCATTTCGATCGCGCATTGTACGGCTTTGCTCGGTTGGCGAAATAGCATCAACATACTATCCCCTTCCATCTTGATTAAAATACCATCCCATTTATCGATGCAAGGACTGAAAATGCGCTGGGATTCGTAGATGATTTGCAAAAAATGGATAATACCAAACTCTGCCACAAAGCGAGAAAATCCCGACAAATCGGTAAACATGACCGCCCAATTTTCGCCAAATAAATCCCAAATGCGATCGTCAATTGCAGCTTTGTTCGCACCGGGCTGCAATCGCTCGGTAATTAATTTGGAAAGGCGATCTAAATAACCGCTGGGATAAATTCGGGGAACGTATTGAATTGACATAAGCTATTTTGTCGTCGATCGAATCATCTATATACTGTATTAGCATTAAATTGACTCGCGATCGAAGGTTTTTACCAAGTGCCGATCGCCATTGGATCGCCATTGGTAAAAAGATAAAATCAACGCTCATTTGTCAAGCCCTAGATTGATGTCAGTTTTGGATAATGACGACTTCGAGTGCACGGGGTCTGGAGGAAAACAGAATACCAAATTTGTCCTTGTCCGTCGATCTTCCCCTCTCCGCGTCCCCGCGTCCCCGCGTCCCCGCGTCCCCGCGTCCTCTCATCTCCCTCATCTCCCTCATCTCCCTCATCTCCCTCATCTCCCTCATCTCCCTCATCTCCCTCATCTCCCTTATCCCCAGCTTCCCTCGCTCCCAAAGCACCTAAATCCCCCGAACTTGATATAATCTCATCCGTACAAGCCCAGCGATTTTGCATGACCACCGATTCTTCTGCCTCTAGCGAATCGATCGCTCCTCAAGAACCCTCTCTAGAAGCCCAATCCCCAGAAGAGGAGACCCCTGACGCAGCCGAAGTCGAACCCGTCGGGACTCTCGATCGCCACTTGCAAGTTCGATTCAAGAGCGATGGGGAACGCTTGCTGCTGTTGCTGCCCCCACAAGCCAACGAAGGGGACTCGGCGGGAGAACTGACGTGGACGGAACTTTCGCAACAACTTCAACACCGTCTCAATGGCGGCGATCGCTTCTGGCAACCCAACATGCCCGTTCATTTAATGGCTGTCGATCGCCTGCTCGACGTGCGCCAACTCCAGGAAATTGCCGAAATCCTCAACCGAGAACAGCTCCAACTCGATCGCGTATCGACCTGTCGGCGGCAAACGGCGGTCGCTGCTGCCACGGCCGGCTACTCCGTCGAACAGCAATCTCGCCAAGAAACCCTCCACCAAGCGGCTCAAAATAAGGCAACAGCCCTCGCCGAACCGCTATACTTACAAACCACCGTGCGATCGGGAGTCGAAATTCGCCATCCCGGAACGATCGTCATTATTGGCGATATCAATCCCGGCGGTGCGGCGATCGCCGATGGGGATATCCTCGTGTGGGGCCGCCTGCGCGGTTTGGCCCACGCCGGAGCGGCCGGTAACTCTGGGTGTATGATTATGGCATTACAAATGGAGCCGACCCAGCTTCGGATTGCCGATGCCGTGGCTCGCGCTCCGGCCAACCCACCGAGCCAGTATTACCCAGAAGCGGCCTATGCCACGCCCCAGGGTATCCGTATTACCCGAGCGAGCGATTTTTCCAAAACGCTGATGTCCCTCGGACCGAAGTAGACGGGGCGTAATGTCTAAGCGAGTCAAGTGAGTCGGATTACGATAATCGACACTGTTCAATACGAAATTCAAACATCCCCAAGTCCTATGAGTCGAGTTATTGTCATTTCATCGGGTAAAGGAGGCGTAGGCAAAACCACGACTACGGCCAATCTTGGTATGGCACTGGCAAAACGGGGTCGCAAAGTGGTGGTCGTCGATGCTGATTTCGGGCTGCGGAACCTGGATTTGTTGCTCGGGTTAGAAAATCGGATCGTCTATACGGCCGTGGAGGTTCTCGCGGGGGAGTGCCGCTTGGAGCAGGCGTTAGTCCGAGATAAGCGGCAAAATAATTTAGCCTTGCTGCCGGCGGCTCAAAATCGGATGAAAGATGCGGTGACTCCAGACCAGATGAAGAAACTCATCGGCGCGCTGGCCGGAAAATTTCACTATATCCTCGTAGACTGTCCGGCGGGAATCGAACATGGTTTCCAAAATGCGATCGCCGCAGCCAAAGAAGCGATCGTCGTGACGACCCCTGAAATAGCTGCCGTTCGGGATGCCGACCGGGTGGTGGGTTTGCTCGAAGCCAACGGCGTGAAGCGCATTCGTTTGATTGTCAATCGTCTCAAACCGGCGATGGTGGAAGTAAACGAGATGATGTCCGTCGAAGACGTGCGGGAATTGCTCGCGGTTTCGTTAATTGGTGTGGTTCCCGATGACGAACGGGCGATCGTTTCGACAAACCGAGGAGAACCGCTCGTATTAGCCGAACAGCTATCCCCAGCAGGTCGCGCCTTCGACAATATTACCCGTCGCCTCGAAGGTGAGAAAGTGCCCTTTATTGACTGGTCTGCACCGCCGGATAACTTTTTCACTCGCCTGCGCAAGATTTTGACAGCTAAAATTCTGTAGCTCGAATCTGTGGCTCGAACGCTTTCTCTGGCCCTCGAACTGGGCGATCGCCCTCTCTCTTTGACATTGATGACGACTTATGTACACCCTTACTCAATTTCTAGAACGACTTTTCGGGCGATCGAACGAACCCGATAGCCGCAGTGAAGTCAAACGTCGCTTGCAACTGGTCATCGCGCACGATCGCGCCGATTTGAACCCGGCAACCATCGAATCGATGCAGCAAGAAATTTTGGATGTGGTGTCGCGCTACGTCGAAATTGACGCGGAGGGATTGGTTTTTTCTCTCGAAAGCAGCCAGCGCGTCACGGCACTGACGGCAAATCTTCCCATTCGCCGGGTCAAACAAGACACTTCTGAGGAGTCGAGTCTCCAATCGGATCTCGAATCGCTTTCAATTGCGGATATCAAGATCTCAGAAGTGGAATTCCCCGATCTTGAAACATCCGAAGCTGAAATCCCCAAAACTCCCGAAGTCGAGATTCCCAATGAAGCCTTTGAAGCCGAAACATCAGTTGGGGAAACTCCAGAAGCCGACAGCAAACCCCAAGAAACCGATGAGGATCGATCGCCCGAGTAACACCGCTCGAGATCTCCTATTTGTCCGAGTGTCACTCAAACTCGCTCGACATTTCCAACTCTCCTAATTCTTCTGCGAGCACGTGTTGGTAAATTGCTGGCAACTCTTGGGTCATGTCGTTGGTTTCGATGCCATAGCCCAAACTCGTCCAAGTACCTGAAAGCAACCGCAGCACTTCATTCAATCGACCTTGACGCAGTAAGTTGGGGATATCGTTTCCCCAAGCTCGACGATCGCTCAACCATTCGTACACGACCCGATCCTGATATTCGGCCTCGAAGTGGTAGTCATCCCACAGCCACAACCCGTCCGCTTTAGGATGGTACAGCTCTGATTTCTCCTGCCAGGTGGTGGAGAGCATCTGATACCGTCCGGCAGCAGTCGAGCAGTTCCCGGTGTTGGGTCCGACGCGAATGCGGATACAGCGATCGGGATGCTGACTGAGATCTTCGATATATTCACCCCCGTACAACACGTGATAGGGACGACCGACATTGGATTCCGCCGCCGAAATCGTCCGCATCAAGGCCCGAATTTGCGGATCGCCCCCTTCCATCACCAAAGGGGGAAACGAGATCGGTTGCGAGGGTTCGGTCTCGGCGACGGGAAAGAAAGGACGATGGCTGATTTGACGCACGAGCAGAGAAAGACCGAACATCGTTGTCAGAGTGCCCATGACAACCCGTCGGAGAACTTCCTTGGCAACCCCTCCAACGGGAAATGGTTGCCGCACCCGATAGCGAACAGAAACTGAAGTCTTCAAAACTCTTTTATCTTCAACCTTTTATCTTCAACCTTTTACCTTCAAAGAGAACGGATGGGTTAGGCGATACTGGCAAAGAGCGCATCGAAGTCGAGATCGGGAGCCTCTTCGCGGGCGATAATCTCGACAATTTTATTCCGAGATGCCGGCTCGCTGAGGGCTTCGACACAAACTTGCGCCACCTTTTGGCGGGGAATGCTGCCATCAAAAAGCGTATCGGCTCCCTGCATGACGATATTATCGGTGTTATCTTCGTTTTTGAGGCCCCCCGGACGGACGATCGTATAGGTTAAACCGCTGCGGATGAGGTAATCTTCAGCTTGTTTTTTCCAAACCAGAATCAGCCAAAACAAGTTCAGAGGATGGAAGAGTTGGGAAACGCACAGGGAAGAAACGAGGACGAAATGTTCGATGCCTTTTTCTTTCGCGACGTTCGTCAGGTTTTTCGTCCCCTCCAAATCCACTTGGAACGGACCGGTGGGATCGAAGCTGGGTTTGGCTCCTGTGGCGCACAGAATCACCGTACTGTCTCCGATTGCCGATCGCAAACTCTCCGGTTGCAACACGTCGCCCACTACGAGTTCGGCTGCTGCGGGTAAAATTTTGCGGGCGGCTTCGATATCCCGAACCATCCCTCGAACGGGAATGTTGCGATCGACTAACTCTTGCACGATCCGACGACCCGTCTGCCCGGATGCCCCTGCTACAAATGCTTTCATAGTTGATTTATCTCGATCTTTACTAACGCGACCCTGGCAATTCGAGATTGACAGTCTGAATACTTGTCAAAAAGGATTAAATATTTTTGCTTGAATTGTTTGACGTTTAATATTTTAATGTGTCTGACGAGCGATTGTGCTACATTCGGCACGATCGTCGATCGTATTTCGGTGTATACCGATCTTAGCGAACGCAAATTTGCCTGTTTTTGGAGGTTTGGAGTCAAGGATGTCAAAAATCTTTAGAAAAAACACTGATGGGGTTCTCCCCTTGAGCGGTTAACCTGGAAAAGAAGTTCTGAACGTTTTCGGTCTCTCTCGATCTGAGGATCGCAATCGAGTTAAGCGAACAAATCGGTTATGCAGTCGTCTTTTAACGAACATTCACTTCCCCATCAAGGAGATCTGACCTCGCGCGAATCAGAGGGTACGGATATCGAACCCAAAAGCGCAATCGAACCGTTTTGGTTCCGCAGCCACTTTGTCGGCGGGATGGAAATGTATGCCAGCGCTCAGGCTGTGGCGGATTATCTTGACATTCACCAAGGCTGGTTTCCCCGCTGTGCGGCCCCAACCGAAGTGGAGTCTTTGGGGGAGAACAGCTATGCCCTCAAATTGGGACGCTACGGCTCCATGGGGCACGACATCGAGGCCAAAATTGGTTTAGAATTGCTCCCCCAGCAAGAGCGAGTTTATCGTATTGAAACCGTCCCCATCCCGGATTATACGCCTCCGGGTTACGAGGTCGATTTTCAAGCCGTCCAGATATTAGTCGATATTCCCACCGACGATCCCTCTTTAACGGTGACTCGAGTCGATTGGGAGTTACATCTAAGCGTTGGCGTGCATTTCCCTCGGTTTATTCGCGCCCTGCCGCCGGGTTTGATTCAAAAAACGGGCGATCGCATGATTTGTGGCATCGTCAAAGAGATTTCCCGCCGCCTCACTCGCAAGGTACAGGAAGATTTCCACACCCAACAGGGAACCGAAGCCCTCAAACTGTATCGGAAAACCTATAAAAAGCGATCGAGTTTCTTTTGCCACTCCAAACCGATCGCAGAACCAGATAAGTCAGCAACTTAAGAAGCGACCTCGGGTGGCAATTTCTCTTCTCATTCGGTTTCCATCACACCCAAAACATATTCACCTTCATTCACTGCCTGGTTGGTGGAAAGTTGAAAAACGCGCCCCGACGTTTCGGCATGAATATTGACAATTTCCGGTAAGCGACCGGTTTTATTGAAACAGAGGATTTGATACAGCAGTTGTCCGGCTTGAATTCGAGTGCCCAAATCGACCCGAGATCGAATCATTCCGCCACGGGAAGCGTAGTAGCCTCTTACTTGACTTTTGGGCGTAAATTCAAGTTTTTGAGATAAGCTTTGGTAGAGAGGAAACCCAGAAATATCTAGCATTTTTTTATAGGCTAAATAATTCTTAATTCCCCGCACTCCGCGAAAGACAGAATCGGGATTAATTTGCATTCCCGACCCTAGTTCGATCGTCCAAGATTCTACATCTAACTTCAACGGTCGATCGAGCTTTTTAAATTCTTTCTCTAGGGAAAGCCATGCCTTCAGAAATGCTTCATCAAAGGCATTTCCATCGTATTTATTAAAGATAACACTAGAGTCGAGTAAAAAATATCGAGCGCTTTCTTCTTGACCTTGGAAACAATAAATATAATCGATCGACTGATTAGTACTACTATGAATATCGAGCAGGTAATCGGCATCTAAACATAACGATTGCAAGCGATATCGATATCGCTCGCTAAAGGAAACGCTACTCGGTCGTTCTATTTTTTCGGTAATTTTCTCGAAAGAGTTTCTAATTTTCTGGCGGTAGTTTTGGCGAATTTGACTGGGATCGAGGTCGAGTTGCGTTTTTGCAAATTCAGCAATATCTTCCCCTTCACTTTCGTAATCCCAAAAAATTCGATTCCAATCTTTACCATCGTAGTGATTGTAGCGTCCGCTCGAAAAGTTATGCGATCGCTGATTCGTCCCAATTGGATTGCAGGTGGGAACGAGCCAAATCTCTCCAGTTAGCTGCGTATCATCTAACGTTCCCAGAAACTGAATCAGTTCGGAAATGACAGCATTCCCCACAATTTCCGCGCCGTGTAAGTTCGCTTGTAAGTACGCTTTTTTTCCCGGTTTCGCCCCAACAAATTTATAAACTTGAATTGAAAGAATATCGCCCGAGGAAAGTTCGGCGATCGGAATAGTCGAGATAATTGGAATCATAGAAGCGTTTAGGGGCGATTGACTCGATAGAGACGAATCCGTTCTCCTGTTTTGTAGTGTTTTGCAATCGAACTAAACTCCAGATTACAGTTTGAACGCATCTAGAGCAATTTCCACTTTCGAGCGCATAGCTCGATACGCCACCCTAACCCCAATTGTAGCAATTCGATCGCTAGTGACGAACTCTCAATGGATGCGTTTTGTCCGGACAAACCCGACTACAGATCGATTTTCATCTTAAACGATCGACTCCCAACTCGGTTGAGCGTATCGCTTTCTTCAACCGAACGAATCGAGTAGATTCTAAGGACTGTAATAATTCCAAGTCATCTTGCTGCGTTCGTACTCTGGGCGTTCCCACAGCGAAGGTCGATCGGGATTGGGGTTGGTTTCTAGATTTTGGTAAATTTGCAGTCGATCGCCGCTCAAAACGATCGCTTCTTCCCGCCAATCGCCCACGACATCGGCAACGTAGAGGCGATCGGTCTGGCCGGGGAACCGCAGGAGAAACTCACCGCTTAAGGGGTTGAAAATCGCCACATCTCCGGCGGTGTGACGTTCTTTTGCCGCCGCGAGTTGCTGGGCTTCCCCCGTCCAATCGATGGTAAAAATCGTTTCTACGCCGCTAGTCGTCCAGTTTTTCGGAGCAACCTGTTTCATTTTGTAGCCTGCAATCAGCTGACCTCTCGAATCGAAGATAAACGGTTTTTGATGGGTTTTATCTCGGCTGCGACACCAGATTTCTAAACCGGGGCGATCGGGGTCGAAGTCGCCCACGGCAGTGTTTTGAGGTTCTTGATGCTTGTAGTGGTTTTCCCAAAGCAGGCGATCGCGATTGTAGAGAAAAATACGATTGCCGTCGGGAAAAACTCGCTCGTACAGGCGATTGGCGAGGGTGGCTAAGCGATTGCCCCCACCAAAAGGTCGTCTGCCGCCCCCTTCTTCGAGGGCAACGACTTCCAACCCCGGCAATTCCGGGCGCACGTCGGCAACGGTGAGGGCATCGACGTGACCTTTGAGGGGGAGTTCGAGTAGTATTTCTCCCTCGGGCGAAACAACGCTACCGCCCAATACTTCCTCCTTTCCATCCCCATCGAGATCGGCGACCCGCGCCCCGTTGTGGGCGTTGGCAATAAAATCATCTCGCATCCACAGGGGGTTGGGAGTCGGACTCGACAGCAACTCTTCAAAGGTATAGGCCGCGAGATAGCGTCCCGTGCGATATCCCGTCGCCCTGGTGGTTTGTACGAGCAAATCTCGATCGCCTTCTCCTCGGAAATTGGCAACAACCAGGTGTTCCCATCGGTTAGTCTCCGGTGGCGATGCGAGGGGGATACTTTTTTTCGTCTGACCGTCGCTGCCTTGGAGGATTTCTAAGTTGCCCGCTTGGGTTAAAAACAGGACTTCCGTTCGGTTGTCTCCGTCTACGTCAGCAGCTTGCACCCCAGGGGCCGACCGCCCCGGCAGTCCCTGACCTTCAGACTGGTGCGTCAGTTGGATGTCGGTCTGTTTCGTCCAAAGCTGCTGCCCGGTCGTTGTATAAGCGGCGATCGTACCGGGTTTGGTGACGATAATATCTCGGTTGCCATCGTTGTTGACATCGACTGCGACTAAACTGCCGCGTCCCTTATCTTCTGGGGGAATATCCAGGGTGATGGTTTGGGGTTCGATGTCGGTCTGGGGAAGATCGACTCCCCGGCTGTAGGCAGTTTCGCGACATCCGCTTCCCAAAAGGCTCAAACACGCCAGCCACAAACCAATTCGATGGGGGCTAATTGGATGGGGAATGGGTCGATTGTTGACGGGAATGGGGTTCGTTCTCTCGGCTCGATCGTACATTTCTTTTGACGAGTTGCGGCGTTCGGTCTTTTCCTATGATGAACGATCGCATTCCCCAAGCGATATCTTTTCTGGGGACGTGCTTTTATCTGGACGTGCGGGTAACAAGAACGTAAGCATTCAGGTATCAGCCATCAGCCGTCAGCTTAAAACTTTGTTCGGCTTACAACTTTAACCTTGTCCTCACTAAAACTCCGGAAATTTTGGCTTTCTGACCAGAGTCGCGCATCCGATCGTCGATCGCGCTCCGGCTGAATGCTTACACAAGAACGATACGGGCTTTGGGGAAAATATCGCATATTTACGATCGATCGTCTCTAAGTTTGAATTTTTAATAACTCGATAAATTCCCGGACGACAGTATCTGGAGTTTGCAAACATTTCAAGTAAGGAAACCGATAAATTCGCACGCCTCCGCGCTCGAAGTAAATATCTTGTTCTTGCTCTTCCAAAGTGAGTTCGACACTTTCGTAAATCGGACGATCGACCGCTAAAATGCCCCATCGAACGACTGCCGGAACCACTGAAATCCGATAAAATGTCAAAAAGCCTAACTCAGTTGCGCTCTCTCTTGTCCCCCCGAGTTCGAGGCGGGCAATAGCATTATAAAAAAAGAGTAAATTCGCTCGATCGAGCGCCCGTGCAATTTCGGATTCCCCTTGCGATCTCAACGGTAATTGCTCCCAAACCCAACGACTTCCATTACGATCGGCTGGCTCGAGATCGAACTGTCCGTCAACCTGTCCGTCAGGTTGAGTTTCGTCGGGGACTTCCTCGCGTTTGAATTCCGATTGTAGGGTGGCGATTTGTTCGATCAGCGCCCGATTGTGAATGGGGGTTTCTGTTTCTGCGGTGTTTTCGAGAGAGTGATGAATGGCTTTAAGCTTCTGATGGCGTTCGAGACTCGTTCCGGCAAGATTGGTTTCTTCTAAGAACGCTCGATCGAGAATCGTTCCCGCCAAAATTGCATCTTGCAAATTGGCTTGGCGAAAATCGGCATGACTCAAATCGGCTTGGGTGAGATTGGCACAACTGAGATTCGCGTTTCTAAAGTCGATCGAAAGTCGATCGGCCTCTAGCGTAACTTCACTAAATCCTTGGGTAACGTGGGTTAAATTGGCCCGATTCAAGTTTGCCTGAGTAAAATTAGCGCAGGAGAGATCGGCTTCGCTCAGATTCACCTGAGTGAGGTTGGCATAGCTAAAATTGGCACAGGAGAGATCGGAACCGATCAAATTTGCCCCAACTAAGTGAGCTTCTTCAAAATCCGTCTCGCTCAGAATAGCGTAACTGAGATCGACATCGCTCAAATCGACCCCTTGCAAATCGGCATTACTCAGGTTGACCCCAGAAAGGTTGACTCCATAGAGCTTAGCTTGGGAAAAGTTGGCATTCGAGAGATTGGCGTGGCTCAGATTCACGCCATAGAGTTTTGCCTCGCTCAAATCCGCATCTCCAAGATCGATTCCAGAAAGATCGATATTACTTAGATGCACTTGCCTTAAGTCTGCCGCGCAGAACTCGCGCTCTCCGGCTTGATATCGCTCGAGCAAAGAATTAACGGCCGACCGAGCCAGAAGTTCGTCGGCATATCGCGCTAGAAGTTCGTCGGGGTCCATGAAGATCGGTAAGAACGATAATGATGCGATTTACCCGCACTCTCGAGGTCAGCTAGAGAAGCGAGTCGAACAAGTAATGGCAAGAGATCTGATGGTTTAAATGGCTTTGAAAACTGAGATTCGATCGGAACGCACGTATGAGTACCGATCTAGAAACGGGGGACGGGTTTTGAGAGTTGACGGGACTAGGATTCGATCGCCGCGCTCAAACTCTGACAAAACTCTTCGATCTCAACCAGACCTGCGGTCGGATCGTCCTGGGCTAACCGTTTGACAAACGCACTGCCCACAATTGCCGCGTCTGCGCCCCAGTCTTTGATTTGACGGGCTTGTTCGGGACCGGATATGCCAAATCCCACCCCAATCGGTTTATCGGTTACCTGGCGCAATTCGACGAGTAAATCTTTGACCCGCGTCTGGATTTGAGCGCGAACGCCCGTCACCCCCGTCACGCTAACGAGGTAAATAAAGCCTTGGGAGCGATCGGCAATGGCGCGAATTCGGTCTTCGGGACTGGTGGGCGCAACCAACAAGACCACCTCAACCCCGTATTTTTGGCTCAACTCCATCAATCCTCGGGCTTCTTCTAAGGGCAAATCCGGAACGACTAACCCTTTAACGCCCGCTGCGGCAATTTGCTGCAAAAACGGTTCGATCCCGCGATTGAGAATGGGGTTGTAGTAGGTAAAGAGAACGATCGGCGATTTGAGGTTCGGACTGACGCGGGCGACAATACCGAGTACGTCATCTAATTTGACACCCCGTTCTAGAGCGCGGGTCGCTGCCGCTTGAATGACCGGACCGTCGGCGAGGGGGTCGGAATACGGCACGCCCAATTCTATCAGATCGGCTCCGCTGCGATCGAGAACCTGTAAAGCGCGGGCCGTGGTCTCCAAATCCGGATCTCCGGCAGTAATAAAGGGAATCAAGGCACAGCGACCTTGACCTCGTAAAGACTCAAAGCAATCTGAAACAGATACCACCATTGTTATTCTCGTTCTGAGTTCGATCGGGCCGCCGCGCGTTTTTCGGCTTCAATTTCGGCTTGGAGTTGCTCGAGTTCTTCAGGAGTCATTTCGTCAAGACGCTTGCGCAACACTGCCTCTTCATAGTCTCGCAGTTGTTGGTTGTACGTCATGCCACCCGTGGCAAATCGAAACACGTACGTGAGCAACCAGCCCACTAACACGACCACGAGAATGACTTGGCTCCAAATTCCCGCATTTAGGTTATCGAAGCCAAACGCTTGTAAGAGCGCGTAGGCAACACCACCCAAGACAAATATTCCCAAGCCGATTCCAATTACATCGATCCTGCGCATAATTTCACGTCATTTCATGTCCGATGGCAACACTTGCCGAGGTCTTTCGTTTGTTGGTTCGCGGCAGTATCAAACCAAAAGGACTAACTCTCCAATTGTCGCGGTTGAGGTCGAAAATTCAGAAATGGAGAGAGGAGTATTAGACCCGGAAAACAAAAAAATACGAAGAAATACATAATCAGCCGCTCGATGGAGCTGGCAACGTACCATCGATTTTTCAAGTAGAAATATAATCCCAAAGGCAAGACCAGCAGGTAAATTCCTGCTAAGGAGAGATATAAGGCAACGGCTATTAATGTTGTTTGAGTCATGGATTGGTTAGCTAACGATCGAAGATATTATTGGAGATCTCCGATCGAATTTTACCGCGAATTTATCACTCAAGGCACGAGGGGGATGTGGGTCGAGAGGGGCAGACTCAATTCTACCGTCGTTCCCCGATTCGTTCCGGCGCTGCGCACGGAGATCGTGCCGCCCATTAACTCCATTAAGTTGCGCGAAATCGCCAGTCCTAAGCCCGTTCCGCCGGATTTGCGGGTGGTGGAACCATCGACCATCACGAAGGGTTGAAACAGTTTGTGGTGGTGTTTGGGGTCGATGCCGATGCCCGTATCTTGGATGCGCACGATCGCATTCGATCGATAATCTCGAGGATCGTCTGGTTCGGCGTTCGCTCCGGAAATAGATTCGATACTCGTCGAAATCGAAATTTTGCCCGCATCGGTAAATTTGAGGGCGTTATCGATCGCATTGAACAGGACGTGGGTGAGTTTGGCGGCATCGGCTTGGACTACCATCGGTTTTTCGATCGGTGCGACCTCTAAGGTGAGTCCTTTTTCTTCGATGGCGGGACGTTGCAAGGCAACGGTCTCTTGCAGGACTTTTTGCAGGTCTACCAGTTTGAGGGTGACGGGCATTTGACCGGCTTCGATTTTAGAAATATCGAGGATATCATCGATAATTCCGAGCAATCGCATGGCAGAATCGTCAGCGGTTTGGAGAAATTCCAACTCTTCTTGGGGGCTATCGCAACAGTCATCTTTCACCAGTCGGATCGAGCCGAGAATGCCATTGAGGGGGGTTCGCAGTTCGTGAGAAATCGTCGTCAAGAACTCACTTTTGAGCTGGTTGGCTTGTTTTGCTTCGCGCCATGCCGCTTCCAATTCCTCCGCCCAGGCTTTGAGGCGTTCGACCATGATATTCAGCGCCCCAGAGAGTTGGTTGAATTCGCGAATGGCAAAATTGGAGGGAATGGTTTGTGCGCTCGAAGAGCATTGAACGTTTAAAGCGTATTCTCCCAATTCCTCGACTTGATGGGCTAAATCGCGACCGATATAAAGGGTTGCCAACAAGTTGACGGCAAATAACCCGACAACGAGGGTAAATATCACTTGCTTGATTTCCCCGCGTCCGGACAAGGCACTTTCGAGGCGGGTGACGGCTAAAACCACCCATTGGCTATCTGGGTTGTCGGTGACGGGAGAATCGATTGCCGTATATCCGGCGATGAGTTCTTCGCGATCGTCGTCGAAGTAAAATAAGTGGAGAAAATCTTGCCGTCCGTCGATCGCATTGCGCATCAAGCTTTGAAATCGATCCAAATCTTCTTCCTGGGAAATATTGCTGCCGACTCGATTGGCAAAAGGATGCTCTAAAATCGTTCCGGATTCGTCAATAATGACCGTATAACCGGCGAGGGAACCGGGTTTGTTGACCGCTTCAGATTGAGAAAGCCCAGTTTCAAAACTCAGAGCGTAGCGCAGGGGTTTCAAACCTCTTTCTGAAGCTCGACCGTAGACGGGGGCACTCATCACCAAACTCAGTTGGCGACGGGTTTCGAGTGCTTCGCTCCCCGAGAACACGGTTTGAACGTAGACGAGGCTTTCGTCGATGTTTTCCAAACGAACTCGCGCCGGCCAAAAGTTTTCTGGAACGGCAGCAGGTAAGGTGCGATCGCACGTTGTTGCAATAATCCGATCGGTCTGTACGTCTTTGAGTTCGAGGCAGCGAACCTTAGACGGAAGACGAGGCGCGAGCCGTTCTAAAAAAAGGCTCAATTCTTCTGGGGAAGCCGATTCCATCGAGGACGTTTCGCTCGCGGTGAGTAAATTCGCTTGAATCGCTTCGAGGGAGTCTTTGACGCTGAGACCTTTTCTGACGGCACTTTCAGTTAAGTTTTGGCGAGCCGTTTCGAGCAGACCAGAGCGAGCTTTTCGATAGGTCAAAGCCCCAATGATTAAAACGGGTACGCTCAGCAATACCAGCCGCAGTAACAAAAAACGACGAAAGGAAATTTCTCTGCGTCTGCCCATACCCGTCTCGTTAAGCTTGGAAGTACTGTACTTCGATCGCCTCGCTTATTTCCCCAACATCAACTCTGTTGATGATTTGGCGAATCGCTTCCCGAACTAAACTTACCCCCACTACCATATTGACACACTCTCGGAATAACCCCGATTTTGGATGGCAGATTGGGGGGATGGGAGATGGGGGAATGGGAGAGGTGAGGGAGAGGGAAAGACGCGGTGACGCGGTGACGCGGAGACGCGGAGAGGGGAGGCTGGCAATCGCGGGGGAAAAATGAATGCAAGATACACAAAATTCTCCCTTGTCTCCTTGTCTCCTAACGACAAACCCACTTCCATAACGGGTGACTCGGCCCTGCTTCTTGAATGCGGTGGACTTGGCGAGCGAGACGACGTTGTTCGGGTTTGGGCAACCCCCAGATAATATTTCGACTTTGCCACACGAGTACCGATAAGGTCATCCCCGTGCAGAAGAAGAGACCGAATCCGGCAATGGGATGAGCGCGCAGGGCGTACCAAACGGCAACCCAGGTAAACAAATCGAGCCACAGGGCAATTTCGCGGCGCAATATCCAAAGACTGCTGGTTCCTAAACTGACCCACAGCAGAGTGACGACCGCCCAGCGAAAGTAGACCGTTAGCCGATGTAGCCGCTCGATTTCTGGAGAGGCAGAATCAAGAACACTTACTCGCGATTTTTTCATTCATCTCGATCGAGTTCGACTTCGACAATTGGCTCGTCGGTAACGGTTGCCCCAGCAGTTGCCGGAACTAAGGATTCTTGACGCGCTCGCCACCATGCCAGGGCGGAACTGGCAATAAAGATACTCGAATACGCTCCGAGGGTAAAGCCGATGATGAGTGCGAGGGCGAAGTATTTGAGCGTGTCGCCGCCAAAGACGAAGATCCCGATTAACGGCAGGAGGGTGGTGGCGGTGGTATTAATCGATCGGGTCAAGGTTTGATTGACGGCAATATCGACCACTTCGTTAATGCCCATGGGTTTGCCGCCGTTTTCTTTATCAATCGCGCTCAATTTGAGGATTTCCCGAATGCGATCGTAAATCACCACCGTATCGTTGACGGAGAACCCGATAATCGTCAGCAGGGCAACGATAAATAGGCTATCGACTTCCCAGCCGAGGACGAGTCCGAAAACGGAAAACATGCCCACGGTAATAAAAACATCGTGAAAGAGGGCAATAATCGCGCAGATCGCGTAATCGAGCTGGAAGCGGACGCTTAAATAGATGATGATGCCTGCTGCGGCGATAATCAGCGCCATCAAACCCGAGGCGAGCAGTTCCTGTCCGATGGTGGGGCCGACGGTATCGATTTGCGTCCGCTGGGGATCGAACTGGCCGATGCGTTCTTCTAAGGAAGCGAGCAGTTGGGTGCGATCGTCTACATCCAAATCGAGGGTGCGAATCGACAACCCCTGTTTCTCGGCACCTACCACCTGAATGCCTCGGTTATCGAGTCCGCGATCGCTCATAATCTCCCGAACGGTATCGAGTTCGATCGGACCTTGGCAGTTACCGGCAATCGAGCAGTCGAGTTCGAGTTGCAGCCGGGTTCCCCCAACAAAATCCAAACTGGGGGCGACGGGTGCGCCGAGGGTCGTCGTGGAAACGATGATGGCGATCGCCCCAATGGCTGCCAAAATTCCGGAAATCGACCACCACAGCGGTCTTTGTTTAATAATGTTGAGTTTCAAAAACACCACCTCTTGAGAAATTCAAAATTAATTCAAAATTCAAAATGCAAAATTACGTCTAATACGTCTAATTTGAATAATCCCCACCCCTGACGAAGGGACGGGAACGGGGAACCAGGAGTAGCTATCGGAAGTCACAGGGCAATTTGATTACACGTTAAGCGTATTTTGTCAAGTTATCCGAGCCGATCGGGAGTTTTTGAGTGGGAATCGATCGAGTCGGTCGAGCTTCCCGAAAACCAATGGCCCGACACCCAATTGGTCTTGTTTCGATCGGGTTTTTCCCATCCTGAAGTCTTTTCCTAATTTACGATCGCGAAGGTACCGATAAATTGGGGCAGAAAAGTTCGGGCTTCTTCAACTTATTCACTTGCAAAGCCGCAAAGAGGAGCGTCCGCGAACAGGCGATCGCCGTAAACATACTCACTCCCACCCCGATCGCCAGCGTCAGGGCAAAGCCTTTGACCAGACCCGCCCCCTGCCAGAAGAGCGCCAAACAAGCAATCAGAGTGGTGACGTTACTGTCGAGAATGCTCGAAAACGCGCGGTAGAACCCAGACTCTACGGAACGATACAAACTCTTACCCGCCCGCAATTCTTCCCGAGTGCGCTCGAAAATCAGCACGTTGGCATCCACCGCCATACCGATACTGAGGATAAACCCGGCAATTCCGGGCAAAGTGAGGGTCACTTGCAAGGCAGCGTATGCCGCGAGGGTCAGTAGGGTGTAGATAATCAGGGAAATATTGGCGATCGCTCCTGGCAATCGATAGTAGGCAACCATAAAGCCCAACACCAAAATCAACCCCCCAACAGCCGCCCAGACGCTGCGGCGAATGCTATCTTGTCCCAAGGTCGCACCCACCGTGCGATTTTCGACAATTTTGACGGGAACGGGTAACGATCCGCCGCGTAACTGAACCGCCAGATCGTTGGCTTCGTCGATGGTAAACCGCCCTTCAATCACCGCCTGACCGCCGGTAATCCCAGTTTCGGCAAATTGCACGTTCACCACCGGAGAACTAATGAGTTTGCCATCGAGAAAGATTCCCAAACTGCGTCCGGTTCCCGCCAAATTTTTGGTCAACTCGGCAAATTTTTCGCCCCCTTCCCCATCAAAAACCAAAGACACGTTCCAATTATCAGACCCCGCAGCTGAAGTGCTCGCGTCGGCAGATCTGAGGTTTTTCCCCGAGAGCAGCGGTGGGGCGAAGAGTTCGGCGATCGCTTCGTTGCTTTCTTGTAGAGATTCTTGCTTCTGTGCGAGGGTTTCTTCGTCTGCCCCCTCGGCTTTGAGCGTGTCGAACTCGAATTGTAATTCTTGGCGAGCGAGCAACTCCGCTCGAAATTGACCTTCGCTTCCCGCTTGTTGTTCGCGAAACTCGAGCTGTGCGGTTCCCCCTAACACTCGTTCGGCTTGTTCGGGATCGCTAACTCCCGGTAGCTGGACGAGGATTTTGTCGTCGGAGAGGGTTTGCACTAACGGTTCGGACACGCCGAGGGCATCGACCCGATTTCGGATCACGCTCAGAACGCCGCTGATAACGTCCTCGGGATTTACATCTTCCACCTCATTGATGTCTTCCACCTGAATGGTAAGCTGTGCGCCGCCTTGGAGGTCTAATCCCAAACGTAAGGGAACGACCGTGAGTAGAGTGATGGCACTTATCAGTAGGACGACGATGAGAACGAGTAGGGATTGCTGTCTTCGCATAAAGAAAAGGGAAAATGCGCGGGCAATAGCGCAGTGCGGTGAGGAAGGGAAAACGACAAAGCACGTGAGGGCGCAGTTAAAGTTTCGATCGATTCGATTTGCCTGGGCGCGACGCACTATAACAAATTATCGACCCTAGAGCGGATTTCGGAATCGTTAATTCATGGATTTTGACAATCTCGTTTCTCTGGGGAACGGGGAATAGGGAACGGGGAACGGGGTGTGGGGAATGGGGAATGGGGAATGGGGAATAATAGAAAACATCAAATACCCATTCTTTTTCTTGCCTCCGCGTCTCCGCGTCTCCGCGTCACCGTCCACCCGCTCTCACTCGAGACTCAAAATCGACGGCTACACTTGCAAGGTCATCATTTTGCCGACGGCTTCGATGATCTGTTCGGGTTGGACGATGGTGAGATTTTCCAGCTTGCCGTTGTAGGGTGTGGGAATATCTTGAGATGAAAGGCGCAAAACTGGAGCGTCGAGTTCGTCGAAGTAGCGATCGTTAATCGAGGCAATTAATTCTGCGGCAATTCCGGCAGTTTTCATGCATTCTTCAACGATAATTACCCGGTGAGTTTTGCAAATCGATTCCCCGATGGTTGCCATATCGAAGGGCTTGAGGGAAATTAAGTCGATGACTTCGGGGTCGAATCCCTGTTTTTCGAGGGTTTCAACGGCTTTGGTGACGTGGTGGCGCATCCGCGAATACGTCAAAATGGTGACATCTTTCCCCTTGCGGACGATTTCGGCTTTATCGAGGGGAACGATATAGTCTTCGTTAGGAAGATTTTCTTTAAGGTTGTAGAGGAGAACGTGCTCGAAAAATAAGACCGGGTTCTCATCTCGAATGGCGGCTTTAAGCAGACCTTTGGCGTTGTAAGGAGTCGAACAGGCGACGATTTTCAAGCCCGGTACGGCGTGGAAATAGGCTTCGAGACGCTGGGAGTGTTCTGCACCGAGTTGCCGTCCCACCCCACCGGGGCCGCGAATCACCATGGGAATTTTGAAGTTTCCTCCCGAGGTGTAGCGCAGCATCCCGGCATTATTGGCAATCTGGTTGAAGGCCAACAGCAAAAAACCCATATTCATGCCTTCAATAATCGGTCGCAGCCCGGTCATAGCAGCTCCTACGGCCATCCCGGTAAAGCTATTTTCGGCGATCGGCGTATCTAAAACTCTGAGTTCGCCATACTTATCGTAAAGGCCTTTGGTCACTTTGTAGGAGCCACCATAATGGCCGACATCTTCTCCGAGTACGAATACAGAGGGGTCGCGAGCCATTTCTTCATCGGTAGCTTCGCGGAGGGCGTTGAAGAATAAGGTTTCTGCCATGTTGACGGTATATAGAAGTTCGCTCTTGTAGACTGTCTCTCTCAGAGAGTAATCATAACCCTAAACTGGGTAGATTTAGGTGAAGCGCGCTTGACAGAGGAGAGATGGGGGAGATGAGGGAGGTGAGGGAGATGGGGGAGGTGAGGGAGATACAAAATTCTTCCTTGTCGCCCTTGTCCTCCTTTCTCCGCGTCATCTCCTCTCCCCCGTTCCCGATTCCAAAAAAAAATCCTGGAGCAAACCACGAAGGTTGGGAGCTGCTCCAGGTTTATTTCGGATGTCTACTACCTATGTCTCAACTTTTCAGCCTTATCTTCAGTGTCTTCGCCACGATCGTCAGTTGGGTAAAGGAAGGACAAAGATACCCAGTTCGTTCTGTAAAGATTACCTCCACGCCGATCGCCCAATTGAAATTATCGTGGGAATTAATCGGCTTGAAGTTGGGGGTTGGCGACGGTTGCCCATTTCCGTCGCAGTTGAGAGCGTTCGATGCGGTTGAGGACGCGGGCGACGAGTTCGGAGGCGATGATGGGTTTGGACACGCAGTCGTCGGCCCCGACGGCAAATACGCGCTGGACGGTGTCCGCATCGGTACAAGAGCACAGCATCAAAATCGGTAATTCGTGCCAGCGCGGATCGTTGCGGGCGACTTGACATAGCTCGATGCCGCTAAATTCGGGCAGGTCGAGATCGAGGAGCAGTAAGTCGGGTTGAAGGGTTTCGAGGGTTTCCCAAAATTGTTGGGGACTGTCGAGCAGGGTGAGGTTAAATCCCCACGGTTCGAGAATCGTCCGCAAGCCATCGAGGGTTTCGGGGTCACCATCTACGACGAGTAATTTGGCAACGGGGAGATAGGCTCGATCGAGAACTTGAGCGATCGCCTCGAGAACCAGAGCCGGAGCGATCGGTTTGGCCAAAAACCCCCGTCCCCCCAATCGTGCGACTCGAACGCGATCGATAAAGCTTTCTCGGCTGGTGAAAACAACGACGGGAATTGCAGGTTGGGCGTTTTGTAGTTCTTCGAGGAGAGCAAACCCGCTTTCGGCAGAATCGGGAAAGCACAAATCGAGCAACACGACATCGGGTCGAATATGGGCGATCGCCAATCGGGCTAGATCGAGATTTTCGGCGGTTTCGACTTGCATTCCCCTGGAGGTCGCCTCGGCGACGATGGCTTGAGCTAAAGCGGCATCATCTTCGACCACCAATAACCCAGAACCACGTACGAGGGAGGCTGCCCGATTGCCGATCTTTGGAGGCGGGTTCGCGATCGCCGTGTTGCCAGATTCGGAATTTTTGTCTCGGTCGCCATCGAGTTCTCCTTGCAAGGCGATCGCCAATTCTGAGAGTCGGGCGATTTGCTCGGGGTTGGGATTGGGGGACTCGAGCCAAGTTCGTTCGATTTCTCGGGATATGTCCGATCCGGTTTTGAAGCCAAAAATGCCCAATCCACCGGCCAGGGTATGAGCTTCTCGCAGGGCATCTTCTCGTAAGTCCCGAGTCAGAGTCTGGGTTTCCAGGGCGGCGATCGCTTTCCGGACAACAGCCGCGCGCTCGAGATATTTGGGTTTGTGTTGCTGCCAAATTGCATTTACCTTTTTCCCATCGGGTTCGGGCGATCGGGTTTCAGCGGTTTGAGCCTCGGGTTCGGTAGGTGGAGAAGCCTTCTCGGGGTCGGCTGGCGATCGCTCTTCGGATTTGAGCCGATATCCCAAACCGTAAATGGTCTCGATTTCGTCGGTGCGAGCGCCGGCTTGCTTGAGTTTTTGCCGCAAGCCCTTCATCTGGGTCCGAACGGCCATTTCAGAGGGGGGTTCCTCAAACGACCACAGTCGATCGAGCAGGGCGCTTTTACTAAAAATACGTTGGGGATTGCGCAAGAAAAGCTCGAGCAACCCGTATTCTTTCGCCGTCAGTTTTAAGGGTCGATCGTTAAAACTGGCTCGGCAACTGCGGGGGTCGAGGCGAAACGCTCCCCATTCGAGAATCGGGGTTTGAGCGTCTTGAGTGCGACGCAGCAGCGCCCGGATGCGGGCGAGAAGTTCGTCGAGATCGAAGGGTTTAACCACGTAGTCGTCGGCTCCCGCATCGAGTCCGGTGACTTTGGTGGTGCTGGTATCTTGGGCGGTGACCAGCAGAATGGGCGTTCGATCGCCTTTTTGACGGCGCTGTTGGCAAAAATCGATGCCATCGAGCTTGGGCAGCACCAAATCCAGCAAAATTAAGTCGTAAGTAAAGGATTCGGCTAGCTCCCAACCGGCTTGACCGTCTGTGGCCAAATCCACTAAATAATGCTGAGCGATGAGAGTCTCTCGTACCAGATTGGCCAAACTCTCATCGTCTTCTACCAGCAAAATCTTCACTTGTCGCTTCGCTCCAAAACTGCCGTCAAAATTCTACAAAATCGATCGCGCACTCTGAAGTTTGAAACACCGGACTTCCACAGGGTTAGATTTCTAGATGATGGGATATTGCTTTGGGGGACTCTCGATCGAGTCAGATTCTCAAGGGTCGGTTCTCAAGGGTGGGTCGCGGTCGATCGGATCGATCGCCGATCGAGTCGGTGTCAGCTCAACATGCTTATAACCCACTATCTTATCCTGACTTGGCGATCGGATTAGGATAACTTATCATTTTTTTGAATTGATGAGAGCGGAGCGCTCAACCAACCTTCAAAATTCTTTGCCTGTTCGGGAGTGGGTCGATCGAATGCCACTAATTTATAGCGAGTGGGACGGGGTTCTTCTAAAGCCACGGACACCGTTCGCAGTTCGTCTTGGTGGAAGAAGCTCATGTCAATGGTTTCTCCCGATTGGTAGTCTTTGAGGCGATCGTTCAAGTCATCGGCACGCACGCGCAACCCATCAATGGCGAGTAACTCGTCTCCCGGTTCGATACCGGCGTTTTGGGCGGGAGAACCGATTTCCACAAACTGCACGATCGAACCTTCTTTTTGGGCGGTAACTTTCAAGCCGAAAAAGGGCGATTGTTCGGCGCGATCGTCTTTGAGTTCCAAACCGAAGGGTGCTAAATATTCGGCCAATGGCAGTTCCTCGGTGCCGTGAAGGTAACGCCGGAAAAAGTCATCGAGGGATATCCCGGCAACCGATTCAAATACGTCTTGTAGTTGTGCGGGGGTAAAGCCGATTTCATCTTTCCCGAATTTCTGCCACATCTGCTGCATTACGTCGTCGAGGGAGCTTTTATTTTCGGTCTGCTGGCGAATTTTTAACTCGAGTAAAAACGCCAGCATTTCCCCTTTGAGGTAATAGGAAATCTGACAGTTATCGCTATTGGCATCTCGACGGTAGAGCTTAATCCAAGCATCCCAACTCGATTCGCTCAACGGTTGCACGTGGCGACCGGGAATGGTGAGAAATCGCGTAATCTCTTGAGACAAAATCTTCAAGAAAGCTTTGACATCGTAAATTTTGGCACGATAGGGAATGACGGTATCGTAATAGCTGGTGACCCCTTCGCAAAACCATAAGGATTGGGTGTAGTTTTCCCGTTCGTAATCGAAGGTTTCTAAGGCTTTGGGACGAATCCGCTTGACGTTCCATAAGTGGAAAAATTCGTGAGCGACTAACTGCATGAAGCGGTTGTATTTATCCGGCTGGCGAAATCCCAATCGCGGGTAGTTCAAAGAGCAGCTATCTTTGTGTTCGAGTCCTCCAAAACCCGACGCAGAGAGGTGCAGTAAAAAGAGGTAGCGATCGTAGGGCAAGCTCCCAAATAATTCCGCTTCCACTTGGATAATGCGGTCGGTATCGGCGATCGCCTTCTCGACATCGAGATTCCCCTGTCCCCAAACGACAAATTCGTGGGGTTTCCCACAGGATGCAAACTCGTATTTCGCGTGCGTACCAATTTCAAATGGACTATCGACTAAGGTATCGAAATCTGCGGATTGGAATCGATGAGGAGCGATTTCGGGCAAAGTCGTGGCGATTTGCCAGTCGGGTTGGGGAGGAACGATCGTCACGTCGATGGGCAGGCGATCGAATCCGGGGACGAAAAAGAACAGCGCCGCACCGTTAAAATACCCGTGGGTCGAGTCGAGGTGGTTGGTGCGCACGGTCAGTTCCGAGGCAAAGATCCGATATCGCACCTCAATCTCGGATGCGCCATCGGTTTCGAGCTGCCAGTGATTTTTACTCGCTTTTTTCCAGGTTAAAGACTTTCCGTCAACCGTTGCAGCTTGGAAATCCTGTAGGTGTTTGGCATATTCTCGCACCAAATACGACCCCGGAGTCCAAACGGGAAGCTTCAGATCTAAAACATCCCCCTGCCAACCCTTCACGTGCAAGGTGACCTCAAACAGATGAGACTCCGGTTGCGGCATTGCCACTTGGTATTCGATGGTAACGGCGGTTGAGGGTTTGGCCCTCAAGGGTTCGGTGGCGACGGTCTTAGCTTCTCTCATGACAATTCGATTGGGGTATAGGGCGTATCAGCATGACATGGAAGCGATCGCCTCGAGGAATTTCCCATCCGATCGCTTTTCTTACCCGAGTTTAATCTCGATCGAGGGCAACTCGCGATCGAAGTCCCGACACCTACTGCCAGTCGATAGCGTCATGGGGTGGCAGGCGATCGCTTCGGGGCGAATTCCTCATTTTCTCATCCCGTATGTCCGGCCAAGTGAGACAACTGTCTGAGATTGGTCAAAAACATCCCTTGCTGGGCGGCCTCGATTTTCAGCCAGCCTTTGGCAACGAGCTTCTCCATAATTTTGCGAGTTTCTTCGATGCCAATATCCGTCACATCTGCCAAGTCTTTAAAATCGATGTTGTAGATTTGGGTTCCCTTCTGAGTTTTCTGGCCGTAATTTTCTGCCAGGGTGACCAACGTGCGAGCCAGTTTGATCGCAGGTGGGCGATTGCGCATCTGAAAGCGCAAATTCGTTTGCCGCAACCGCTTGACGATCAGTTGCAACATGCGATGGTGGAGTTGAGAGTCTTTAAACAGGGTTTGAATGAACCGTTGGGCAGAGACACTCACCAGTTTGACCTGGGAAAGGGCAATGACATCCGTCGAACGAGGAGACTCGTCGAGAATGGCCATCTCTCCAAAGAAGTCCCCCTGACCTAAAATCGCCAGCGTGGCAGCATCTTTCCCGGAAAGTCGCCGGACTTTCACCCAGCCAGAAACGAGAAAATAGACGGCATTGCCCCAGGCATCTTCCATGAGCACCGCTCGATTGGGTGGATACTCGTGCTCGTCAGCAACGGAGAGCAGCCACTCTAGGGTTTCCGGGTTGCCTGCACTGAAAAGAGGGAATAGCTCGCTGAAAGCTTCGCTTTGCATGAAAGGTAATCAAGATCGCTAATTCGGAGTTGGATAGCTACCTATCCTCAGAGTCTGCCAAAGGACTCGCATTAAATAGGAGACTACACAACATACACGATCGTAGTGTAGATCGACCGAGATTGGCCCGATCGTCTAGAGATTTTTGGGGTTGACGATCGCAAAGCCCTCATTTCGAGAACCAGCCGAGCGGCCCGACCCTGTTTTAAGAATTTTTCGCGAAGAATCTCCCTCAAGCTTTGCTCCCTCTTGTAAGATTTGTACGTAGTTAGTCTGAAATATTAATCAATATAGGGTCAGACTATACACATCAAAACGCATTGAAGTGTTAAGCTCGTCAAATCTATTACCACTCGGCAAAATCGTGGAGGAACGACTGCAAAAACTTCTTTCTCAATGGGGCATCGCCTCGCGGCGACGCTCGGAACGGGTCATCGTTGAAGGTCGAGTTCGAGTGAACGGTGAAGTGGCTCGGTTGGGAAGTAAGGCAGATCCCGCGCGCGATCGAATTGAAGTCGATGGCATTGAAATCGGTGCAACTCCCCCAAAACCGGTTTATTTGTTACTTAACAAACCGTTAGGCGTGGTTTCGACCTGCTACGATCCCCAGGGACGAAAGACTGTTTTAGATATCCTTCCGAACGATCTGCGCCAGGGATTGGGAATTCACCCGGTCGGACGATTGGATATCGAGTCTACCGGGGCGATTATTCTAACCAATGATGGAGCGCTCACATTTCGATTGACTCATCCAGGGCATTGCATCTCTAAAACTTATCGAGTTTGGCTTCGAGGGAAACCTCCCAAATCCGCCATCCAAGCGTGGCGAGACGGGATCGACCTGGACGAACGCAAAACTTTACCCGCTCGAGTTCGAGTTCTCGGACGATTTTTACCGGAAAAAACTCAACTGGAAGTGGAGATAAAAGAGGGAAGAAATCGACAAATTCGCCGAGTGGCAGATTTGTTGGGATACCCAGTTCTGGCACTGCATCGCGTTGCCATTGGTTCGGTTCGGCTCGGTCATCCGGGTCAACAGAGCTTATCTTTCGGGCAGTATCGAGCGTTGAAGCGATCGGAACTCAGCCAACTCGGCACGAGATCGGCATAATATTCAGAATAGATATGCGATTAGATGTGCGATCGGACTGCAAGGAGCACAGGAGATGAATGTAAAGGAAGGAATTTCCAAGTTGAAAAATAGCCCGATGGTTTTGAAAAAGGTCGTTCGCAAACTACCTGGATTGAAAAACTTCCGATTGGGAATTCCGAAACAGCCACACTCAAGCGGGGAACTAACACCCGATCGGGTGTTAGCCCAGATGGGAACTGACTTGCGGCAGAAACGCCAAGAGCAGAACTTGTCTTTGGAAGACGTTGCCGATCGCACGATGATTCCCATCCGACTATTGGGAGCGATCGAGGAGGGACGGCTCGAGCAATTGCCCGAACCCGTCTACATCCAAGGAATGCTGCGGCGGTTTGCCGATGCCTTGGGTCTCAATGGAGCGGCTTTTGCCCGAGAATTTCCCACGGGAATTGAAGCCACCCCCAGACAAACCAACTGGCGAGATACGCCCGCAGCTCAGTTGCGTCCGGTTCATCTCTACTTAATCTATATCTTTTTGATCGTGTTTTCGGTACGCAGCCTGTCTTACTCCATCGAGCAGTCGAGTCGTCCGCAAACCCCATCACCCCAGCAGCCGGAGTTACCGAAAACCGAACTCGCATCGGATAAACAGGCTGCAAAACCCGCTCCTCCCCAGCCAAATATCGTCACGACGGCCAGTCGAGATGGGACGGATTCGTCGAAAGTGAGCGTTGGCATTACGGTTACCGAACCCTCGTGGGTGCTCGTGGAAGCCGATGGCGAGGTGGCTTTTGAAGGGATGCTCTCAGAAGGAACCCACTCTTGGGAAGCCGAAGAGCAATTAACGATATCGGCTGGAAATGCCGGGGGCATCCTCATCGCCCGCGATGGCTCCGAAGCTGAGAAAATGGGAGAGCGCGGAGCGGTAGAAGAGGTGACCTTTCGGGCAGCACCGCAATCGTAAAGTGGGTGGATTTCCCAGGGGATCTGCGAGAGAACGATTCAGTTTTGAGGGCTGAAGTGCGGCTATGATGGTAGTGCCGATCGTCGCGACAGATAGCTGCTTTCCTCGCGTTCGCGGTTGCTCCGAGAGTACGGATGCGATCGGCTAACAGACAAACCCCCAAGGGAGAATTTCCAAGCCTATGGCGATCGAAGCTCCATTTAGATCTTGGCGCTGGCAGCGCTCTGAGTACAAATTATCGAGCCGTCAAATCGATATTTTTGGAGCGGCGACTCAGTTGATGTTCTCACTGTGGTGGGATCGGGTGCGATCGCTCGATTCTCCCGAACACCGAGAACGTCGGGCGAAGTGGTTGGTGAAAACGTTATTGAATTTAGGGCCGACGTTTATTAAAATCGGTCAAGCACTTTCGACTCGGGGAGATTTGCTACCGCTCGAGTACGTACGAGAATTAGGACAGCTTCAGGATAAAGTCCCCGAATTTAGCGGTGCCGAGGCGATCGCCCTGATCGAATCGGAACTGAATAATTCGATCCACGCCTTGTTTCGCGATTTCGATCGCTTTCCCATTGCCGCAGCGAGTTTGGGACAAGTCCATAAGGCTCGATTGCATACCGGAGAAGATGTGGTCGTTAAGGTGCAGCGACCGGGATTGGAGCGATTGTTCAATCTCGATTTTCAGGTTTTGTACCAACTGGTTCTATTTTGTCAGCGGTTTTTCCCGAAATCTCGTCAATACAATCTCGATGAAATCTATCACGAATTTCGAGATCTGATCTATCAAGAAATTAATTACTTGCAAGAAGGGAAGAATGCCGAGCGATTTCGAGAAAATTTTATCGGCAATCCTCGCGTGGTCGTCCCAAAAGTATATTGGCGCTACACGACGGAAAAAATCCTTACCCTAGACTATTGCCCCGGCATCAAAATTGACGATCGACAAACCCTCGAAGCCTGCGGGATCGATGTTAAAGAACTCAATCAAGTTGGCATTTGTGCCTATCTCAAACAGCTTTTGGTCGATGGTTTTTTCCAGGTCGATCCCCATCCGGGAAATATGGCGGTGACCGATCGGGGCAATATTATTTTCTACGATTTCGGCATGATGGCCGAAATTAATACCCTCAACAAGCAAGAAATGACCCGATCGTTTTTTGCGGTTTTGCGCAAAGATACCGATGAAGTGGTCGATACGTTACTGTCGATGGGGTTGATCGAACGGGGTTCGGATCTGGTTCCGGTGCGATCGCTCGTCCAGTTTCTCTTAGATCGGTTTCGCGAAAAGCCGATCGATTTTCAAGAGTTTGCCGAGATTAAAGAAGAGCTGTTGGTGATGTTCGAGCGCCAACCTTTTCGCTTGCCCGCTCAGATGACGTTTATTTTGAAAGCGTTAGGAACCCTCGACGGTTTAGCTCGCACCCTCGATTGCAATTACAATTTAATCGCTTGTGCGAAGCCTTTTGTCAAAAGTATTGCTCTGTCTAAAGGTCGCGGTAACATCGCTCTGGAGCTGACGCGACAGGCACAGGTCTTTATTAAAAATCGACTCGACAGGCCGAGCGCCGCAGAAATCTTAATTCAACGTTTGGAAGCACGACTCGAACGGGGAGAATTGCAAGTGCGGGTTCGTTCTCCAGAAAGCGATCGGGCCCTCAAACGGATTCACTTAGCCATTAAAGGTTTAATGTACGCCTGTTTGACTGGATTTACCTTGCTCTCTGGGGCAATTTTGCTAGCGGGTCCTTATGGGAGTTGGGCGGTTGTGGCGTTTGGTTTATCGGGATTGGCGTGCTTGTTTTTGATTCGATCGCTGTTTGCGTTAGCCGTGCGAGAAAAGTTAGATAAATTAGCGCAAAAATAAGTCGATATCGGATCGAGATCGGCAATCGTCGGTTACGGTTCCTGACTTGGGGAACTCGAAGCCGATAATTTTTGCCGATCGTTTTCCTCAGAGGTTTGGAGAAACCCCCAGTATTTTGTAGAAAGGTTTTGAAGACCTAGAATAAAATCTCTTAATACTTTATATTTTAACGCTAAGTAGCGATCGGACTGATTATCTTCAATGAATCGTTCTAAATCTGTTTCTAATTCTTTTAAAATATCTGCTATCTTTAAATCGATCGACTCAACTTTCTGGTGGGTTAGATCTTGAAGGTTGTTTTCTAAAGTAGGCTGACCATTATTATTTGAGGAGTCGAAACAATCGCGATGAATCTCTGAAGTCAAGAATTGGGCTGAAAACACATCCGGTACTCGTTCGGTTTCCGATTCTAGATCGCTTGGGAGTAAAGATAATGTTTCTTCGTCTTCATCTTCTTCTATTTCGGCGATCGTAAACATATTATCTCGATCTTGTTGGCGTAAATAGTCGTAAAATCGCTGTATCGATCGAACAATTGTATTGGCAACCTCAATATTTTTTTGAGAATCATTTAAATAATGTGCCGCTCCCTGTAAGCGAAATTCAATATCCTCGATCGTGTCGCAATCATACAAAAAAGATTTAACTAACTCATCAAATTCTTGTTGATTCAAAAGATTTAAACTTTGAGTTGTATAACTGAACTTATAATAAAGTGCAGAATAAATTAAAGATTTAGCCTGATTCAAACTTGTTTTTCGGGAGATTGTAAACTTGAGATCGACTAAAAAGTGTAAATTGAATAAGTTTTGATATTTAATTTTTTGGTTATTTTTTTTTAAATAAATATGAACTTTATTCAGAGGAGAGTAACTTTCTAAATAAATCAACCTTAATGATTTTAATGTTTTATTCGCTAGCATAAAATACATAGAGCGCTTATTAATTTTTTCAACAATTTTAATAAAGGTTGAATTAAGTTGTTGTAGGCTTGTCGCACTCGCGTAAAGTTCGGCGAGCAATGTAGAAAACTCGATCCGATCGAGAACTGACAAATTATTTTCCCATTGATTTCGACAAGCGCAGAAAATGAGTTTTTTAATTCTTGCTCGATCGGGGTCTTTTTTTAAGTATTCTGATATCGAGTTTATTTTTCGTGAATTTTTCATTCTTTTTAAGCAAAAAATAGCAATTTTTGAGTTTTTGAACAAACGATCGAACAATCGAGCTGAATTTAAATCCCTAAAGAACTCATTCCATTTTTTAATAGCAGATTGTCAATTCTAAAACTCTAGTTTGTATTGAAAAATTGCACCCACTTGTCAGCGCACGCGCAGAATTGAATCGAGCGTTTCTGCACTGAGGATTGCTTTAGTGTTAATCTTACTACTAGATTTTTAGTCTGTCCTGCTGCCAACAGATCGAATCGATGCCTAAAGTTCCCGAGGAACAACTCGAAAAACTACGTCAGAACTTACTCGAAGACTCTCAGACCGATCTCGATTATCTATTTTTGACCGTTGCCTCCTGTCTGATTGCAACGAGTGGCTTACTCCTGGGCAGTCCGGCTGTTATTATCGGGGCAATGATTATTGCCCCCTTAATGCGACCGTTGCGGGGCTTGGCATTGGGCGCTTTGGAAGGAGATTTAAGCTTGTTTCGTTGCAGTGCCCTATGTGCGGCAATCGGTGCTTCAATGGCGATCGGTTTATCTTGGATGCTGGGACGATTGGTGGGCATTCCCGAAACCGAGTTTAGCGGAGAAATCCTCGCCCGTACCCAACCCAACCTGGTTGACTTGGGAATTGCCATGACCGCTGGTGCAGTTGGGGGTTTTGCGAAAATTCGCCCCAAACTCAGCGATACCTTGGCGGGTACGGCAATTGCAGTTGCTTTGATGCCACCTCTGTGCGTGGTGGGTTTGGGTTTATCGGTCGTGACACCGCGAGGCTTTGAAGCCAGTCAAGGGGCTTTTATTTTGTACCTGACCAATTTGCTCGGCATTACCCTCGCCTGTATGTTGGTCTTTGTTTGGGGCGGTTACTACATTGAAAATAGTAAGATTACGCGGGCGATTTCTTCAACGGTTGCTCTGACAATTATCTTGTTCGTACCCTTAGCTTTAAGTTTGTGGGAATTGCTGCGACAAGTTCAACTGCGATCGACTCTCAGAGATATCTTACTCCGACGCACGATTACCGTCGGTCAGCAAGTCGAACTCCTCGATACCAGGATTAATTGGAAAACAGAACCGCCGGAAGTTTACTTACAAGTGCGGGTGCGACCGGATAATCCCATCACCCCGCTTCAGGTGTCAGAAGTGCAAAAATTGGTCAACCATCAAATGCGCCAGCCCTTCCTCTTAATTTTTGATGTCGAGCAAAGTCAAGAAATTCGAGCCGAAGAACTCGATCGCATCTTACCAACCCAAACGAC
>JAXHUC010000038.1:0-47528 GCA_034189805.1 Cyanobacteriota bacterium | reverse complement strand
TTCGAGTCTTCTCCCTTGATTGCCGGATGGTGCGAACCCGACGATCCGACAGCATTTTCGAGCTGCTTGCAAGAGGTTCTCGCCCGATATCCCCAATGGCAGGAAGAGTCCTTGCATCCTGCGGATTTGGTGGGAGAGTTTTCTTGGGAACGCCGGATTGCTAAAATTCTCGATCGGGTTGATGCTTCGGTGCGTCCGGTTGTTGGTTAGTGGTGGATCGTGGGTGAAACGTTAAAGTTGTATTGGCTTTGTCGATGCCCCAATATTTGCTGCAAAACCCGGAGTTGGGGGTCTCCTCAGGGCCCACGCATCTTAATTACATCATTGGGCACCACGAGTGACAAGTTAAGGAGTTAGATCGTGTGTCAAGGGGGTAGTGTTATTGAAGGTGCGATCGTGTAAAACTCAGACTGGATAAGTCATTGAGTTGGTTTTCGGTGGATAATTACGTTGTTGACAAAGTGAATACCGCCTTAACTTGTCACCCATGATGTCAATCTAACTTCACATCCTATAGCGAACTCGTTCGGAATGTTCATTGATGCTCGATCGAGATCGACGATTCTAAAAACCTGGCACTTAGCTTGGGGAAACGTCTCGACCCTCACCGGCGCGACATGGCAAGATGAGAAAATTGCATTTTTTCGATCTCACCCATCCGATTCTATTTCTCCTCTAGCGTTGAGTCCTTCTGGACGATTTGCAATTGCTGGAGAAGTCTGGCTGAGCAATCGCCAAGCATTTGAAAAATTACCCAACGACGATTCTTTTTTGCGGTTGTCCGATCTGCAACTGATTGCCACGGCATGGGAGCGTTGGGGGGTGGAAACCCTCACCAAGTTGGATGGCACGTTCGGGTTAGCGGTTTGGGATCGAGAGCGGCAAGTCCTGTGGTTGGGACGAGATCCAACTGGCGGGCGCAGTTTGTACTATACAACCCACGGAGCCACTCGTTGGATCGCCCCGAATTTGCGATCGCTCGCCCCCTATCACGATCGGGAGTTGGATGCCGTCGCCCTGCGGGACTATCTGTGCTGTGCGTTCGTTCCCGGAGCGCGAACTCTATGGCGAAACGTGCGGGAACTGCGGCCGGGGACGGTTCTTTCTTTGCCTGCAGAACAAATCGAGACTTATTGGCAATTGCCAGTGGGGAAAGCTATCGGCGATTCCTCCAAACCCGCAGAAAGTTCTTTGGAGGAATACGCGCGGCAATTGCGATATTTGCTCGAGACGGTGGTGCAAGAGTACCTGCCGATGGGGGAAGCAGTTGGAGTGTTTCTCTCCGGTGGCTTGGATTCGAGTAGTATTGCCGCCTTAGCTGCCAAGTTTCATCGCCCACCGGTACGCACCTATTCCATTCACTTTGGCCAAGAGTGCGCCAACGAATTGGAATTTTCCAGTTTGGTTGCCCAGCATTGCGGTACCGAGCATCGCATCTTAGAAATTACATTCCGTCAGATGTGGGAGCGATTGCCCGAAGCCATGGGCTGGTTGGACGATCCCATTGGCGATCCGCTGACGGTACCGAATTTTCTCCTCGCACAACTGGCGCAAGAATCCGTTGGGGTGGTGCTGAATGGCGAGGGGGGCGATCCCTGTTTTGGCGGCCCCAAAAATCAACCCATGCTGCTCGATCGCCTCTATGGAACCGAGCCAGATCCGCTTCCGGGATTTCTGTTGTCCTTTAAAAAATGCGCCGCCGATTTACCTCAACTACTCAAACCCGAAATTTGGCAGGCGGTGAAAGACGAACCCTTTGTTTTTTCCGAAGACTTAAACTCAGCGGCGAGTTTCTTGAATCGGTTGATGGCTTTGAATATTAAGTTTAAAGGGGCAGACCATATTTTAACCAAGGTCAGCAACCTCACCCGCGCTGCCGGGATACAGGGACGATCGCCGTTGTTCGATCGACGCATTGTCGAGCTGAGTATGCAGATTCCGCCCCAGTACAAGTTACTCGGAACCCAAGAGAAAGCCGTCCTGAAACAAGCCGTGCGAGACTTACTGCCCGATCGAATTATCTTCCGTCCCAAAAGCGGCATGATGGTACCGGTACAGTTGGGTTTTCGCAAATACTGGCAGCGCCAAGCCAGAGCATTATTATTGAATCGTAAAGCGGCGATCGCACCTTATCTCGATCGAACCTCGATTCGGGAATGGCTCAGCTACCGAGGAGATACCTGGCGGCGATACGGCGCGAAGTTGTGGTTGCTCGTTAGCTTGGAAATTTGGCTACAGGGGAATGGGAAGGGATAAATGCTTCGAGCATCATCCAAAGCTAGACGCAATATATTCGGGACGGTCTTCTGCGAAGGAGAAGTCATTTTGTTCGGAGTTGGTATTTGGGTTTTGAACGGGTTGGTTGCCTGCCATACGCCGCTGGAGAACCTGAATTAATTTTTGAGGGGTAAAGGATTCCAACTCGATAAAATTACCAGCATCGAGCCATTTCCGCTCTTGCTGAGATAAACTTTGCCGAATCCGAACGGGTAAATTTTGAGCTTTTCGAGCAGAAGTTGTCGAACGGAGAAAACGGATATCTCGTCTGGCTGCGAAAACTTGACGCGGGTACAGTCCAACATCCACGATGGGGATATCGCAATCGGCAAACCATGTGGGGTTCGTTTGTAATTGCTCGATAAGTTCTAAGCCAGCAGGACTGCAATCGTGAAGCGCGTAGACGGTTAAGTTTTGATTGCGACGCAGCATTTGCATCATCGTCTCAAAAATATTCTGAGGATAGCCAGTCATACTGAGTACCGCAGAGTTATTGTGCAGGTGAAACTGGTTGGCAATTAACATCTGGGCGATCGCATCGCTTTGACAAACTACGAGGCGATCGAAGCTGTATGCCGTTAGCTCTGGATCGATCGCATTATTTTCGACGGTTGACGATTGAGCGTTTGAAGGTAGGGGCAAGAGTTTCGCGATCGAACCGTGAACCTGAGTCCAGCGATCGAGCCAATCTTGCATTTGAGAGGTGCTGATTTCAAATACTTCCGGAATATCTCCTAGCTTTCGCTTTTGAAAATACCCTAACCAGACCGCGATTAAACTCATGATAGAGGCGACGACATATACTGGTATCGATCGCATTATCAGACCCGAAATCAATCCCAAGATCGCCATAAAAATTCCCATGGCTTGTAAAGCACTGGCACTCAATCTACGAGACCAAGGAATAAATCTTTCCGAATTACTGAGATTATAAAAGTAGTAAATACAACAAAAGTTGCCAACAATCCAAAGAGACCAAAAAGCAAGAATCTGCATTAAAATAACAGTGAATAGCGTAATGATAAAAGGAATAAATAAACTTACGAAGAAATAAATTGTTGCTAACTCTGATGATTTGGCATTATAGTTTTTCTTGTGAAATATATTATTCAAATAAAAATGGAACTGTTTTGATGTAAAAAATAGTCGATCGTTCGCAGAAATATCTGAAATCATCTTCAAGAAAAATGAATCAGTCATGCGAATTTTTCCTGTACTCTTTGGCTCGAAGGCAAAGGGATGGTTACAGTGCATACACCGCCCCTGGTTTGCCGATCGCTCCTTATAAGTATTGTTCGTATCGCATTTGATACACTTCATAATGCTCCTAGAATTGGCGCGGTTAGAGTACAGAACAAAGCGAGCAGTCTTAAAAACAACTCGTTCAAATCACTTGATGGGCAAGTAATACGCGATAATCTTCACGGTGGCGAATTAAGCGATGACCGTCGGCTTCTACCAACACTTCTGCCGGACGGGGACGATGTAAAAAGTGAGAAGACATGGCATAGCCGTAAGCCCCCACATCCTCAATTGCTAATACATCCCCAATTTCAAGTTTGGGAAGCTGGCAGTTTCGTCCGAGGTAATCGCGAGAATAGGTCGTGTTCCCGCAGATATCGGTTGTATGGAGAGTATTCGAGGATGATGTTGAAAATGAAGAAGATGCAACGCAAAGGGGAGTAATTTCGCGATAGCCACCGTGAACTGCAGGAACCGAGAGGTTCGCAACGGTAGTGTCAACGCCGACAATTTGTTTTTCGTCTTGCCATTTCACGGAAACGACAGTGGTTAGTAATTTAGCACAGCCCGCGATCGCCGCTCGTCCCGGTTCGACGATTAAATCGATCGGACGTTTCAATCGATCGAGTCGTTGTGTTAACACCTTACCGAACTCTTCCCAATTAAAAGCAACACCCCCGTGGTGGTAAGGATAGCCAAAGCCACCGCCAAAATCGAGGTATTCCCAATCCGGTAACTGTTGCCCGATGCTGATAACAGAGTCGATAACTTGAGTAAAGGCTTGGGTGGCGTTAGTTCCCGTCCCCCGATAGAAATGCAATCCACTGATTGTGAGTTGGGCGGATTGGGCGATTTCCACAGCGGCGGTAAATTCCTGGGGACGCACGCCAATTCGGCTATCTCCAGTCAGAGACGGTTCGTTCAGCCGCAAGCCGAGATGGAGGTTGGTGAGTTTTGCCGTTGGCGGCAACCCTCGATAAACCTCACAACACGATCGCACCTGTGCCAAACTATCTAAATTGAGTGTCGATACGCCCCAGTTGAGTATCTGCACCATCTCTTCGCGGTTGAGATTGCTGCCGCTATAGACAATGTTTTGGGGATCGAACCCAGCTTGCAATCCCAGGAAAATATCTCCGGGGGTATTGGCGTGGAGTCCCCAAGGGGCATCTCGAAAAATTTGCAGTAAGGAAAGATTGCCGTTGGTGACGCTGGCAAAGCAGAGTTGAGTGCGGGGGTAGGGAATTGATCGAGTGATGCGATCGATCGTCTGCCCGAGACGAGCGCCATCGTACACATAAAGTGGAGAACCATAACTACTCAGAAGTTCTCGGGCAAAGGTGGGAGAAAAACTAGACGGGGATTGACCCGTGTCATGAGTATCGATTGGCATAGGGGTTAAAGCCATCGTTTACCGAACCTCCAGACTTATTGGGGTAGCCAAAAGATCGGCACGAACATACAGTGACTGACGCGATCGAACAATCGAGTGGCTCGCACACATTATCTCTTTCGAGCGCTCGATTTCCAACCTCTCACCCGATCGTCAGGCTTGATGCTGAAACCCATGTCTTACTCGCTGACCGAATCGCTTAACCTTTCACGAATAGATGTGGGAAAGTAAAAGACCGACTGTCTCCCCATCCCCGCGTCCCCGCCTCCCGGCTTTCACCCGAAACTGTTTTACGGGGTCAAGCAATAAATCTTTTGGGTTTCGAGACGATCGCACGTGGAGGAGGGCAACTGACCCGGTTCGAGGACGAGGCGATCGAGTTGGACTTTCAAACTCGTGAGCGGATCTTTGCCTTTAGAAACGAGAAACTCGAATTTTTCTACGGAGTCCCAACCCGCCAAATCGTCGAGAATTTGGGAGATCGCCTTGACGTAGGGATGCTGGCTATCTTCAAACCAATCGGGTTCGGTTAAATCCGGTTGATCGAAGCCGAGGTGAATGGTGAGGGAGGGTTCGCCAAAAAGCGCCACCCGCACCGGACGGGTTTCTTCTTGGACGAGGAGATGCCGCGCTTGAGCTAGATGCCGCAGTTTTTCCAAGCGTCCGTAACGTTCGGTGACGGAGGGTTCGTCTTTCCAGTGGACGGCGAGGGTGACTAAGTAAGTTTGCAGCAGCAGGTGTCCGAGTTTTTTGGCCTTGGTGGCCAGATAAGTGGAGTTATAATCGTTAGCTTCGATCAGCAGGGGAACCCGATCGACCACTTCAATCCCGTATCCCTTCAATCCGGCAATTTTACGGGGATTGTTGGTAATCAAACAAATCTTTTTCACGCCCAAATCGTTGAGCATCTGTGCCCCCACCCCATAGTTGCGCAGGTCGGCCGGGAACCCGAGGCGTTCGTTGGCTTCGACGGTATCGAGACCCATATCCTGGAGGGAGTAGGCTTTGAGTTTGTTGATCAAGCCGATCCCCCGACCTTCTTGGCGCAAGTAAACGACCACTCCCATGCCGCGCTGTTGGATCATCTTCAGGGCGGCTTGAAGTTGCATCTGGCAGTCGCAACGCAGAGACCCGAGGGCATCTCCCGTCAGACATTCCGAATGCACCCGCACCATTACCGAGGAATCGGCAAACTCAGCCGGGTCTCCCTTAACGATCGCCACGTGTTCGGTATCGTCGAGCAGGTTGCGGTAGGCGTAAATCTGAAACTCACCAAATTGGGAGGGCAACTCGGCGATGGTTTCCCGCTTGATAAACCGCTCGTTTTGCAGGCGATAGCCGATCAGGTCGGCAATGCTGATAATTTTAAGCTGATGCTTGCGGGAATACTCGATCAGTTCGGGCAATCGCGCCATGGAACCATCTGGGTTCTGGATTTCACAAATGACCCCGGCCGGTTGCAGTCCGGCCAGTCGCGACAAATCTACGGCTGCTTCGGTGTGTCCGGCGCGTTTGAGCACGCCTCCTTCTCGGGCGCGCAGGGGGAAAATATGACCGGGACGGGTGAGATCTTCGGGTTTGGTGTGATGGGCGATCGCCACTTGGATGGTGCGGGCGCGATCGTCGGCCGAAATTCCCGTGGTCACGCCCAGATGGGGGGCGGCATCGATACTAACGGTAAATGCGGTTTGGTCGGGGGCGGTGCTATTGGTGACCATCAACGGCAGTTCGAGTGCGTCCAACTGCTCGGCATCCATGGCCAGACAAATCAAACCTCGAGCTTCCACCGCCATGAAGTTAACTGTATCTGGGGTGACGAACTGGGCGGCGCAAATCAGATCCCCCTCATTTTCCCGATTTTCATCATCGACAACGACGATCGTGCGTCCGGCTTTGAGTTCGGCGATCGCCGATTCAACCGAGTCAAATTGGAAGGATTGAATAGAAGCGGGGTGAGAGGATTCCACAGGGCGATGCGGTTGGGTAGACACGGGAGAAATTGAGCGCGATCTGCTAGTTTGCTTGAGTAAACTTTTCTTAAGTTTATCTCATAATCGATCGTTGCTCGTGTGACTCCTTCGAGAGTAGGGAAATTTCGATTGCTACGGGTACGTCATCCGTACTCGGGTATGTTCTAAAAGCTGTCAAAATAGATAGAGCGCTCCCTCTATCCCCGATTGCAACTTTTGTCAAGTTTGCCACGGGAAAGGCTTGAATCTACCGGGCCCACCTCTTTGCCCCAGCAATGTTTAGCCTCCGGGTTTGGAGTTGTCGGTTGCTTCTCGATACTTCGAGCGATCGACTTCTCTTCCCTGGAGAAATATTCAGGAGCAACCTCAAACCCTCGGGGCGAGGGGACCGCTCTGATTTTCCCTCAACTTACAAATCGATTCCAAGGACTATTCGATTCAAAAAACTATGCGATTTCCTCATTCCTATCGCCAAATTGCCACTCACGTTTTTACTCTGTTTCTCGGGGCGATCGTTACCCTGGGAAGTTTACAAGCGTTACCCTCCCAAGCGGCAACCGTCACGGCCCCCACCCAGATCGCTCAAGCGATCGATCGAGAACCGACACCAGCGGCGATTCCCACTCGCAGTTTCGTCACCGATGCCGTCGATCGAGTGGGCATGGCTGTGGTACGAATCGACACCGAACGGACGGTGACTCGCGACCTCGAGCCGTTTCTCGACGATCCGTTTTTCCGACGCTTTTTTGGAGATGACGCTCCCCAGTTTCCCCGCGAACAGCTTCAGCGCGGTCAGGGGTCGGGCTTTATTATCGACGATCGCGGGGTTATTATTACCAACGCTCACGTGGTCGATCGCGCCGATCGAGTAACGGTGACCCTCAAAGACGGACGCACTTTTGAAGGGGAAGTGCGGGGAACCGATCGGGTCACGGATTTGGCGGTGGTGAAGATCGAGGGCGATCGATTGCCTGTTGCTCCCCTAGGAGACTCTGCTCGAGTACGGGTGGGGGATTGGGCGATCGCCGTGGGTAACCCCTTGGGATTGGATAATACCGTCACCCTCGGCATCGTCAGCACCCTGGGTCGTTCCAGCGTTCAAGTGGGCGTTCCCGATAAGCGCTTGGACTTCATTCAAACCGATGCGGCGATTAACCCCGGCAACTCCGGCGGACCGCTACTCAACGCTCGGGGTCAGGTGATTGGCATCAACACGGCGATTCGACCCGATGCCATGGGAATTGGATTTGCCATTCCCATCGATACGGCAAAACCGATCGCCGATCAACTCGCTAAAGGCGAAGCCGTTGCCCATCCGTTTGTCGGCATCGAGATGCGCAGTATCACCCCCGAAGACGCAGTCCGACTCAATAGCGACCCCAACTCGCTGTTCCAAGTCCCGGAAATTAACGGCGTACTGGTGGTGCGAGTGTTGACCAATACCCCAGCTGCCGAAGCGGGCATTCGTCGCGGCGATGTCATTTTTGAAATTGACGGCGAATCGGTGACGAGCGCCCAACAACTACAGCGACTGGTAGAACGCAGCGGCGTGGGTAAAGTGCTCGAATTCAAACTCCAACGGGGCGATCGGACCGAGCAAATTTCCGTACGCACCGGGGAGATGCGGCAGGCTCAGTAGCTTCAGGGGCTTGGGGAGCTTGGGGAGCTTGGGGGGAGAATGAATGCAAAATTAAAAATTAAAAATTAAAAATGCGCGCATTCTCTCTTGTCTCCCTCTCCGCGTCACCGCGTCAGTTTCCCCCGTTTCTCCCAATTCTCTCCTCACCGCGTCACCGCGTCTTCCCATCCCCTATCTCCTAAGACGATTCGTGCTTGTGAAAGCGAATGCCTAAGAACACATCGTAGACAAAACTAAAGAAGTTTTTGCCCCCTTTGAAAATGCCGAGAGATTGGGGAGAGCCTTTGGCATCGAGCAAGGGTTTGGTAGCGCGATACGCACCTTGATAGGCGTACCAGGGAATGGACGGCCACAGGTGATGGATGAGGTGGTAGTTTTGTCCCAAAATCATTACGTTGAGAATCGGGCTGGGGTAGACTCGGGCATTTTTCCAGCGATCGCGCTCTTTAAAGGGACGGTGGGGCAGATAGTCGAAAAACAGACCCAAGGCCAACCCAACGACTAAAGCGGGAGCGAACCAGTAGTTGAGAATGTAGTTTAAAAACCCGAATTGGACGGACAGGTAAATCAAGGTGGCGACGAACAAGCGGCTGAGAAACCATTCGAGGAGTTCGTACTTGCGCCAAAGCCGCCGTTTGAAGAAGAAAATCTCGTGATAGAAGAATCGGGCGGCTATCAACCACAGGGGACCACCGGTGGAGACAAAATGATCGGGGTCGTTTTCGGGATCGTTAACGTGGGCGTGATGTTGAAGGTGAACTCGGGTAAAAACGGGGAAAGCAAAGCCGAGAATAAGAGCGCTGCCATGTCCCATCACAGCGTTCGCTACTTTGTTGCGATGGGCGACGTTGTGGCAGGCATCGTGAATCACGGTACCTGCCATGTGCAACGCTAGCACGTTCATGATGAAACAGCACCAATGCCACCAACCCCAGCACCAATAGCCTAATGCCGAAAAGGTGAGGACGGCGATCGCGCTAATAAATAGTAGTAGGGTGGGATTGAAATCTCCGGGGGGGCCTAAGAATTTTTTGGGAACAGTCAGTGGCTTTTGCGCCTCGGATATCACAGTCTAAGCTCCTTTGTCTTTACCTTGACGTTTTTCGACTATTGTAAAGTTTTATGAAACTTTATGAAACGGTTCGTTGGGGTCGATCGGGACTCGTTTGCCCAAAAATCGGGCAATTTTGCCAGCAAGAGGGCAGACAGTTTTAACCGTTTCAGATAAGAATCTTAATAAAATATATCAAAGTGTTGAGCTTTGACCGACAAAATTTAGCAGAGAAAGTCAATTTTGCTTTCAATTTGGCCCACTTTGGGGGAACATTTTTGGATTTTCCCCCGTCTCCTAAAGTTGTCAAAGTACAAGACCGAACCGCCCGGAATTACGCGCTCTGCCAACGACTTCGATCGAGACCGTTCGCTCCGCGTCCGAGCTTTTGCATTAGACATTACCGAACTCGCACCAGAAAGACCGAGTCGCCAGCAACATCGCTTGTTTCGACTCAAAATTGTTACCAGTAGGTCAGTATCCCATATCGGGCTGCTTTATAGGGAGTACGTTATTGTCATGTCACGACTATCTTTCCAACGCGATCGCCTGTTGAAGGCAACGTTACCCGCAAAATTTCCGACCCCGAGAACCGGAATCGGGATGGTTTTGGGCGCGACATTATTGTTCGGAACCGCTCCGATGGGTGGGGCTGTTGCCGGAAATGCCAGCCAATGGGATGGGTACGCGCAATTACCCGACGCAACGGAAGAAGCACCGACTCGGGTTGAGGACGGTGTGGAAGAACCGAGATTTTCCTGTGCTTTAGTGGATGGGGAGTACACGGTGATGTACCATCCCCAAAGCCAACCCGGTCAATCCTACGCCTGGGCCACCCCCACAGAACTCGGTAGCGGCTGGACTCCCGAACGTCGCTGCAACGAAATCGCCCGTCGATTGGAATTGTATCGCCCCGACGGTTTGGTGGAACTGGGGACGAGCGTTGAAAACGAATACGATATTATCTGCGTCACCACTCAAGACGATCCCAGTTGCCGCATCGTCCTTACCGTTCCTCCAGGTCAAGACCCGCAGCAAACCCGCGATTTAGTCTTCGATAATATCGTCACTGCCGATAGCGGTCGGTCTACTGCTGCGGTAAGTGCATTGCGGGCAAACGGTGCGGATTTGGATACGATCGAAGATCTGTTAGGAATCGATCTATCGGATTTGGAAGACCTCGACGATCTCTCCGGTTTGGATTTGGGCACGCGCAGCCGGATTAACTTGCAACCTTTCCTCGACGCGACCGATGGCGGTACGGGGGAAATGCTGCAAGATGGGATTTCGACTCCAGGCAATCCGAAGCTGAACCCGGATAATTTCCGGTAAAATAGCCTAACTTGTCACCAATGCCAGCCTTCCAAGCATTGAAGCTCTAAGAGGCTGGGTGAATCTTGCACAACCCAACCTTCATGTCGATGAAACTCCATGGGTGGTCAAGGGTGTCAAAGAATTGCTATGGGTATTGAGCCATCCCCAATTCTGCCTGTTTCATGCTGGAGATACCCGCTCGCGAGCTGAACTGATTGACCAGTTGGGAGCCACCTATCGAGGTGTTCTGATTACCGATGACTAGAGCGTCTACAACGGATATCAGGTCAAAGCTCAACAGAAGTGTTTAGCTCATCTGCGCCGTCACTTTCACAAGCTTATCCAGCAGCCTGGACTTCAAAACCGAGGGATTGGGGAAGCGTTTGTTGAACTGATTGATGAAGCGTTTGGCCGTTCTCGTCTTTGGCAACAAAGTGGAAATGATACTGATTACCAACAGTGGGTGACAGGATTCAAAACCAAGATAGAGTCTATCGTTGCCACTTGGCAGTCGGTCGCTCGAGCCGAAGCGGGAAAACTATTACGCTCCCTCAAACAAAAGGCATCCCAATGGTGGTATTTCTTCGACCATCCCCAAGTTCCACCCGATAACAACCTCGCCGAAAGGTCTTTACGTTTAGCGGTGACCAAGCGCAAGGTTAGTGGTGGCTCTCGTTCCCTCCAACGTTTCGAGCAGACCGCTAATTTACTCTCCCTTGTCCAAACTTGCTGCTTCCAAGGACGCTCGGCGATCGATTTTTTCGTCCAAGCTCTCATGGCTGGAGCCGGTCACAACTCCTCACCTCCAGATCTCATCCCTTCCCCCCATACCTGAATCCTTACACATGAGATCGGCTCTCTCTTTCTTGTCTGCCATGGGTGCATGGGCTGTTGTTAGTCGTTGGTTCGTATTCACCAACGTCCCGACACCGATATTGATTTGTCCGAGTTCCCACAACATCTCTTGCTGTTTTTCATAGGGCAGGTGTCCGTAGTTTCCTAGCCATCCGAGTAATCCTTGCAACCGCACTCCCAAATCTTGTCGAGGGATGATGGAACTTGACCAGGGTGGACGAACCAGCGTGCCACACTGGCTACACTGACAATTGAGACGTTGGTATTCCACGATTTCTATGGGTCGCTCTACCCACTCGGCTACTTGTTGGGTTTCGACTTGAACTGAGGTGGTCGAGCCAAGACTTTCACCGCAGTTGGGGCATTGTTGGGGAGACAGTACTTCGTAGCGGTCTACTCGTCCAAACCCTTTGCGGGTTTTTCCTTGATGTCCGAGCTGTCCTCCGGGTTTCTTTTTGCCAGAAATTTCCGATTCCGAATCAGTCTGGGGCTTCTTTTCCGATTTTTTGAGTCGGTCGCTCGATGGCGGTTTTGATGAATTCTGACTATTCAGGTCTCGGCTAAGGGTCAGGCGATCGATGATTTCTTGCTGTTTGATGAGAATTTCTACCAGTTATCAATCGCGAGAACTGGTTCCAGTTTTGCCCGATGGGCTGTTGGAGATGACTTGAATCTTTTTGCCTCATGATAAATCCAGCCTACACCCAATGAGCCTTTTGTCAAACTCCCCACACCTGAATCCTTACTCTCATGTGGGTTTGTTCGGGTTCGAGAGACGTTTTGCTTCCGTATTTTTGGGAATCGTATTTGATCGACTGCTCCGATTCTCCGCAATTTGGGGCAAATCTTTAACATTTCTCGATCGAGATACTAAGGTAAATACGAAAAAAATATAATTGAAAGATCGGATTTTACGGAGAAATTTGGAGTTTTATTCTTATTTTTTTTGAATTAATAAAACTCTCCGGACAAATGCGATCGATTTTTGAAAGAGTAAATAGGTCGTGCATCTCACAAAACATTCCAAGAGACTCGAGTGAGCATCGTACCGACTTTAATAAACAAGCTGGAAAACTGAGAATTTCGCCAATCTCAAAAGCGATCTGCTGCCCGCTTGAATACCATCAAGAATCTCTGATTTTTCTAGCCATTCGGCTTTTCTATATAGATACAAGATTTGAGTCTCAAATTTTTTCTCGACTCAGCGAATGGCATATTTTCTCGTCTAGCCTTGCCCGATCGTCAAATTGAAAAATAAAGGTAATCTCCACCAGCTTTTTGGAGGTTTCAATGCTCGATAAAATATCGGCATTTAGGTGTCATATCCGGAAAAATGATGTCAGGACGGGTTTAGCAATAGCTTGAGAAACTTGCCCAAAGTTTTAAATCAAAATCTGCCCCTACCCACTGTTACCGCAGCAGGATCTGAAATGGACTCTGAATCCTGACGATGAAGTTTTAAACATTAAGTTTACGACTTAATTAGCAATTTCACCCACACTTTGACCCGATTGCAGCGGAATCTACATACTGCTCGATCGGGGATTTCTTAAAGTTAACAATCCCTTGATTTGAAATAAGACTATGACAACTTTTACAGTGACTTCCACTGCCGATAGTGGTTTGGGTTCGTTGCGAGAAGCGATCGCTTTAGCCCAAGCTGGCGATACAATTGAGTTCGATAGAAGTTTAGCTAATTCTACCATTACTTTAACAAGCGGTCAACTTGAAGTCGATAAAGATTTAACGATCGATGGTGCAGATGCGCCCAATTTAACCCTAAGTGGAAATAATACCAACCGTGTCTTACATCTGGGTCGAGAAAAAGATTTAATTCTCAAAAACCTTACCCTCGCCGATGGATTTTCTTCCGAGCGCGGGGGAGCAATTCATACAGAAGGTCGGAACGAAATATCGATCGAGAATACTCAGTTTATCAATAATACTGGAGGGCAAGGTGGGGCGATCGGCTTCAACTCTTTTAGTAATATCAATATTAAAGACAGTACCTTTGACGGTAATACTTCTACCTCAACGGCTGGCTTTAGCGGCGGTGCAATTAGTATTTTTGCGTTTAATAACACCACCATTCAAAATACAGAATTTAAAAACAATACTGGAGTAAACGGTGGTGCGGTTTATAGTCTCCTTAGCGGTCTCACCGTCGAAGATTCTCAGTTCATCCGCAACGACTCGACCCCCGGCAAAAGTACGACCAATCCCAATGGTTTTGGCGGCGGTATTTTCGTAGATGGGGCGAGCGATAAAAACGACCCCGATTCCGGTACTGTTCTGGTGCGAAATACCCTTTTCGATGGCAACCGCAGTGCCGGACGGGGAGGCGGTGTTTTCTTCTTCCTTTACGATCCCGATATCGCCATTATTGAAGATAGTACCTTCATCAATCACGAAGTTATCCGGCATTTGACGAGCAATGACAACTCTGAAGGCGGGGCGATTTGGCATACCGATGGCGAACTCATCGTCAGAAATACCACCGTTGCCAATAACAAAGTCCTCCATCGCGGTGGGGGTTTGTGGGCTTTCGATACCGCCGACGTTCGCATCGAAAATAGTACTTTTTCCGGTAACGTTGCCGATGATGGTGCGGGTGGAGGTTTTGGTGGGGCGATGCGGGTGTCGAGTGCCACGGAAATTATCAATAGTACGATCGTCAACAACCGGGCGGGTAAACAAGGTGGGGCGTTGTTCAATATCAACCGACCCGTGACCGCCACGAATACGATTTTTGCCAACAATACGGTCAGTGACCCCGACAATCCCGAACAGCAAACCAACGTCACCGTCAACGATGGTGGGGGTAACATTCAGTTTCCCGGCGTAACCACCACCGGTCGGGAGATTCAAAGAATTGTGGCCGGGGCGACGATCGCCGATCCGCTGCTGGGCCCGTTGCAAGATAATGGTGGCGTACGCCAGACTTACGCCTTACTCGATGGCAGTCCCGCGATCGATGCCGGACAAGCTGTTCCCGGTTTGCTGACCGATCAACGCGGTATCCCCCGTAACGACGGTCAAATTGATATCGGGGCATTTGAAGTTGAAGAGATTCCCCCCGAACCCGAACCGACAGAACTCGAACCCGAACCCACAGACCCGACACCGACAGACCCGACACCGACAGACCCGACCCCGACAGATCCAACTCCCACAAATCCAACTCCCACAAATCCAACTCCCACAAATCCAACGCCAACAGACCCAACGCCAACAGACCCGACACCGATAGATCCAAACCCAACAGATCCAACTCCCACAGACCCGACACCGATAGATCCAAACGACCCCACACCTTGCCTGAATCCCGGCTTCTTCCCTCCCCTGCGAGATAGCTTTACTCTCTGCGATGATTTCGTCACCTTGGGAGATGAGGACGATTTAGTTGCTGCATGGGAAGGACATGATTTAGCTTTGGGAAATGGTGGAGACGATTGGATTTTTGGGAATCGAGGAAACGACACTTTAGCCGGAGGAGATGGGAACGACTCGTTATATGGCGGTAAAGATAACGACGTGCTTTACGGTAATAAATCCGACGATGTTCTCTATGGAGATATTGGCGTTGATGAGTTGTATGCCGGCCAAGGAGATGACGTACTCTTTGGCAATACTGAAGCGGACATTCTCTTTGCCGACCTTGGAAACGATACGGTATACGGCGGTCGAGACAACGATTTGATTTTCGGCAATCTCAATAACGATCGCCTGCATGGAGATATCGGGGACGATCGCATTTATGGCGGTCGCGACGAAGATACTCTCGATGGCGGTGATGGCGACGATCTACTCAGTGGAGATGCCGGAAACGACAGTCTCTACGGAGGACTCGGACGGGATAGTTTCGTCTTGGCCGAAGGGAACGGCAACGATACGATCGCCGATTTCGAGTCTGGGGAAGATGTACTTGCTTTGGCAGAGGGTTTAACGTTCGATCGTTTGGCGATTTCTCAAGGAACGAGTGGTGCAGAAGTCCGAGTGGCCAATACTGGAGAAGTCCTGGCAACTTTGGAAGGGGTGAGTGCAGATACGATCGCTGCCGAGGATTTCGCCGTCCTGTAAACATTAGGTTCGATCGGTTTTTTTGGGGTTTATTTATAGGGGAAAAGCATTCGGAGGAAAAATCCGTTTCTATAAGTCCGAATGCTGTGCTCTCCCCTGGCTATAATTTACCTGTTCGTTCAATTAGACTCGAACATTGCGATCGAAGATAGAATGTCGAACCCATGATATCTCCACTCAATGAAAAGTATATTAATTTACTGACCGATTTTGGCTTTAAGCGCATTTTCGGCACTGAACCGAACAAACAACTCTTAATTGATTTCTTGAATACCCTCTTACCCGAACGTCACAAAATTCAAGATGTAACCTACAAAAATAACGAAGCGATCGGGAATACGACCTTGGATCGCAAAGCCATTTTCGATATTTACTGTCAAGGGGAAAATGGAGAGCGGTTTATTGTTGAAATCCAAAAAGCCAAGCAAAACTTTTTCAAAGATAGAAGCGTCTACTATGCCACATTCCCCATCCAAGAACAAGCCCTCAAGGGAGATTGGAACTATCGTCTCGAACCCATTTATACGGTAGGAGTCTTAGATTTCATTTTCGATGACCACAAATCTGAGGAAACCTTAATCCATACCGTCGAACTCAAAAATCAACATAGTGAAGTATTTTATAAAAAACTCAAGTTTATTTATATCGAGTTACCCAAATTTACAAAGCCGCTCGATCGACTCGAATCTCATCTCGATAAGTGGCTGTTTTTACTCAAACATCTAGCCGATTTGAGCGATCGCCCCGAACCCCTGCAAGAAGAAATCTTCTCCCAACTCTTTGAAGTGGCTGAAATTGCCAATTTCTCACCCGTCGAACAAGAAACCTACCAGAATAGCCTCAAGTACTATCGCGATTTGAATAATGTCGTGGAAACTTCCCGCGAGGAAGGATTGCAAGAAGGTTTAGAACAAGGCTTAGAACAAGGCGTAGAACAAGGTATCCAGTATGTCGCCAAAAAAATGAAAGAGGATGGAGTGCCGCCCCAGGATATTATTCGATATACAGGGTTAACTGCTGAGGAAATCGATGCTCTGTGAAGTCCGATCGATGTGAAATCCGATTAACTTTTGGGAAGAAATAGATCGGAAACGGCTATTTTGACCTCTGGAAATGCGATCGAAATGAGAGTTGCCTCGTCATCAAACACAATTTCTGACCCATAGCCGTCTTCTCCCGGATGGCGAAAAACGAAGACTTGACGATTGACAACATCTAAAATCCAATATTCGGAAATATTTGCTCTGGCATAAATTGGAGCTTTTTCAAATCGATCGAATGCCAGAGTCGTATACGCCACTTCAATTAGCAAAAAGATATCTTCTGGACTCGGATGTCGATCGCCATACTCCCCTGCATCGAGACGCACTACAGCAATATCCGGTTCGGGTTCGGAAGAGGAGAGGGTAATCGGTAGCTGGGTACGAACGTGCGCTTTATCGACAAATGAGGTTTTTATACAATCGGACGCTTTTTGAGTTGTTGCGGCATGAGGCGGTTTTTGGGGACTCATTTGAACGATCTGACCTTCGAGAAGTTCGACTTTCTCATTGGGGGTGAGAATCCCCGCATCTATCATCTGATGGTATTCCTCGACTGTCCAGAGGCGAATTTGGATTGCAGTCATGGGATTGTCGAATGCATGGAGGAGCTATTCACTTAGGATAAGCGATCGACCTCAAACGCAACAACCTGACTTCTAGCACTCTCAACTCGATCCGATTTTTAAACCCTTCTACTTCATAACCGTTAACCGATATGGCAGTCGCGCGATCGACATGGATGTGCTAACTTATGTTTCGATAGCGATCGCTGTCGGAAAAAAGTGCTAAAAACTACATTCCGCTTCATCGATCGCTCGTTACCTCGTGTTTGCTCGCGCACGTTAGTTTGCTCACGCACATCAGTACATCAGTAATGCGCCAACTTTTCACTCACCTACGCCAGTTCCGATTGCAACGGAACTGGCTGTTTGCCGTGTTCCGAGTGCTGCCCCGCCACCTCGGACTTGCCTTGAGAACTCGTCTTTTTCGACAAGTCGCCGTTTGGACTTGTCTGCTCGTTTTCAGCTTCACTGCCGCCCGAGTTTACGCCAACCAAACTGTTGCCAATTCGGGCATCGTTCGGACTAGCGACACCCTTCTCTACAGCGGTGTAGAAACGCCGCGAGAGTTTCGCGCGGCCTGGGTGGCAACGGTTGCCAATATCGATTGGCCCTCTCAATCGGGGTTATCGGTGGAACGCCAAAAATCGGAATTACTCGGCATTCTCGATCGAATGCAAGAGTTAAATCTCAATGCCTTGGTGTTGCAAATCCGACCGGCTGGGGATGCTCTGTACGCCTCAGATATCGAGCCGTGGAGTGCTTGGCTGACGGGAACCCAAGGACAAGCCCCCCAACCCTACTACGATCCGCTTGCCTTTGCGATCGCCGAAAGCCACAAGCGCAACATCGAACTGCACGCCTGGTTCAATCCCTATCGCGCCCAAAATGCCGACACCTACGGTTTGGCAGACAACCACATGGCGCGTAAATTCCCCGAATACGCCTACCGTTACGGGAATTTGCTGTGGATGGACCCCGGCGCGGAAGAAGTCCAAGACCAAACCTATAACGTCATCCTGGATGTGGTGCGCCGCTACGATGTGGATGGCATTCACCTCGATGATTATTTCTACCCCTATCCGCAAGGGGGAATGGATTTTCCCGACGATCGCACCTACAACATCTATCGCAACAAAGGCGGTTCCCTCGCGCGGGACGACTGGCGCAGAGATAACGTCAATCGACTTGTCGAACGTCTCTACAGCGGAATTCACGCCGTCAAACCCCACGTTAAATTCGGCATCAGTCCCTTTGGCATCTATCGTCCCGGACAACCGGCCGGCATTGAAGGGATGGACCAATACGCCCAGATTTACGCCGATCCGAAGCTGTGGTTAGAGCGCGGCTGGGTCGATTATATGGCTCCTCAGTTATACTGGCCGATCGATCGATACGCCCAAAGCTATCCCGTCTTGCTCGACTGGTGGCTCTCTCACAATCCCAATCGCCGCCATATTTACGCGGGTAACTACCTCAGCCAAATCGAAGGGGCCGGATGGCCGGTTTCCGAGTTTCAGCGCCAGGTTGATATTTCGCGCCAAGGAGCCGATCGCCTCTCGTTAGGGAATATCTTCTTTAGTATGAAGATGTTCTCCCACAATCGCCAAGGGGTTAACGATGTCTTCAAAGCATCGATTTATCCCACACCCGCTCTACCCCCGAGGATGGAGTGGCTCGATAGCAGCGCCCCGAATCCTCCGTCGCAAGTTCGCGCCACTTCCGACCTGATTAGTTGGGATGGGGATACCTCCGGAGACGTTCGCTCTTGGTCGCTTTACTACAAAAAAGGCAATACCTGGAGCTTGTGGCAAGTGCTGAATGCAGACACCGTTAGCGTAACCGCTCCACCGGGAGTTTATGCCGTGACGGCTGTTGATGCCACGGCGAATGAAAGTCCGGCTGCGGTGATTGAAGTCAAACGATAGTTCAAACGACGATCGGCGATCGAGCATTTTCGATCCCAACAGTGGGAGGCTGGAGCAATGACGAATAGAGTAATGACGAACAGAGGGATATCTTCGCTCGATCTCATCGAGACTGCTCAAAAAGTCAACTCCCCTCCCCCAAACCCAATCTATTCTTAAGTCCGGCTTCCCGATAATCCCGGTAAGCGCCGACCTTCGACTGCATCGCGATAGATTTCAACGTCTGGCGAAAAATCGATCGGCAGGACGGCAACCACGTTTTCGTGAGGACGGGGAATGATCACCCAGGATTCCAGCGTCGCGCCGTAAGCCGTCTCTACAGCGGCAATTCCCGCATCCATGGCGGTTTTAACCTCCGAGACATCCCCCCGAATATTCACGTTAAAGCGGGCGCTACCGACGCGAATATAGCCGACTAGCGTTACCCTTGCGGATTTCACCATTGCATCGGCGGCGGCTAAAACACCCGGAAACCCTTTTGTTTCCAACGATCCCACGGCTTGCTGTGTCACTTTTTGTTGTTCTCCTAGCTCGATCGAATATTTGATATGTGAGTAGAACCGCACTCATTATACGGACTTGCAGTCGCCATGGATAGAGCAGACCGCTCTATGAATGCTCCTTTGACGACTGTGAAGGCTTGATCTCGAATCGGATCGTTTCAGACCCGTCCACCCTACTTTCCGGTTTCTTGGCTTTAGATTTAGGCTTTATGTCTAATGCGCAATCGACATTCAACGCCTGACTTTCTCCTGACTTTTGGCAACCCCTTCCCCGTTTGCATTAGACGGGATTTGGATTGGGGATTGGAGTTCAACTTAACTCAATTCCCAAGCGCCCGGTTGAAAGGGCTATCGAAAAGGCTCGCTTGCTTCGGTATAGTCGAGTTTGAGGACATCCACAATGTTTTCCGGAGGATTGGGAACGGTATAGTGAAGCATGACTTTACCCCCGAAGGTCTCTTCAGCCGCTTCGAGACCCGCATCCATTGCCGACCGGACTTCCGAGATACTGCCCCGGACCGCCACGTAGAAGTTTCCCCGTTCGGCTTTGTCAAAAAAGACTAACGTTACTCGTCCCCCTTTGACCATGGCATCGGCGGCGGCAAGGACGGCGGGAAAACCCAGGGTTTCAATCACTCCAACAGCTTGGGGCACGATCGCTCTCCTCAATGGAATTGCTCTATTGTACAATTTGTCGGCTATCTATTCTGACAAAAATGACGATCGACATTCGTATTGGCAACGGATATGACATTCACCGCCTCGGAGAAAATCGTCCGTTAATTTTAGGCGGGATCGAAATTCCCCACGAGTTGGGATTACTCGGTCACAGCGATGCAGACGTACTTACCCACGCGATTATGGATGCGATGTTGGGTGCGTTGAGTTTGGGGGATATCGGTCACTATTTCCCCCCCACGGACGATCGGTGGAAAGGGGCGGATAGTTTGGTATTGTTAGCTCAGGTCAACCAATTGGTGCGATCGCGCGGGTGGGAAGCTAGCAACATCGACTCGGTGGTGGTAGCGGAACGACCGAAACTCAAACCCCATCTGAATGCAATGCGCGATCGCCTCTCGAGTGTTTTAGAATTAGATCCCGATCGCATTGGCATCAAAGCCACCACCAACGAAAAACTCGGTCCGGTCGGGCGGGAGGAAGGCATTGCCGCCTATGCTGTTACCCTACTGACGGCGATCGAAAGCTAACATTCAATCTCGTTTTGATGGGTTTTGATTCGTCCCCTTCACCGATTTCAACTTCCAGGCGATCGCCAATATCAGACAAATGATAAAGATAAAAACTCATTTTTTCCACATCTTTAAATTATTTAAACCGATAGTCTCTGTAGCGATCGTCTTGGTTCTAACCCTCAGCGGGTGTAGTGCCGAAGACTTAAAAGTCGAGTCGGCTCAAGTCCCCCAGATTATTTTAGGGCAATTGAGCGAACCCAAAACCTTTAATGCTGCTCTTTCCCAAGAATCCCCCAATATTTTCGGCTACGTTTACGAAGGGTTATTAACCTCAAACGGACAATCGGAACTCGAACCGGGAATTGCCGAAGACTTGCCGGAAATCTCCGCCGACAAAAAGACGATTACCTTTACCCTGCGAGAGGGTCTCAAATGGTCTGATGGAGAACCCCTCACATCAGATGATGTGGTATTTACCTTTCAAGATGTTTATTTTAATCCCGCTATTCCCAACCCGACCAAAGATGTCTTGAGAGTGGGAGAACAGGGAGATTTACCGACTGTTCAAAAAATAGACGATCGTCGAGTTGCATTTATTTTAAGCGAACCTTTTTCTCCAGTCGTACGCTCGATTGGTGGATCGGAAATTTTACCCGCCCACATTTTAAGAGAATCTGTTGAAACCTTAGATGAAAGTGGGAATCCATTATTTCTTTCGACTTGGGCAACCGATACTTCACCCCAAAATTTAGTCGTAAATGGTCCGTATACGCTAACTTCTTATACTCCCAGTCAGCGGCTGATTTTCGAGAAAAATCCTTACTACTGGCGTAAAGATGAAGCGGGAAACTCTCAACCCTATATCGAGAAAATTATCTGGCAATTTGTTGAAAACCAAGACACGCAATTTTTGCAATTTCGATCGGGCGGTTTGACTTCAATTTCGGTCGCTCCTCAGTATTTTTCCTTGCTCAAACGAGAGGAAGAACGAGCAGATTTTACCATTTTTGAAGATGGTCCGGCAACGGGAACGACATTTATTACGTTTAATCTGAACAAAGGCAGAAATGAAAATGGAACGCCTTTAGTCGATCCGATAAAATCGGCTTGGTTTAACGATCTAAACTTCCGCAAAGCGATTGCCTACGGTATCGATCGCGAGACGATGATTAATAACATCTATCGGGGTCTGGGCAGCTTGCAACATTCTCCGATTTCCGTTCCCAGTCCTTACTATCTTTCCCCCGAAGAAGGACTGCCGACTTATGAATATAATCTTGAGAAAGCGAAAGAATTGTTACTGGCTTCGGGATTTAAATACGATAGCCTGGGACAACTCGAAGATGCTCAAGGAAACCGGGTTCGGTTTGAGTTAGTCACCAACAGCGGTAATCAAGTCCGCGAAGGGATTGGCGTGCAAATTCAGCAGGATTTGAAAAAAATTGGGATCGAAGTGAATTTCACGCCGATTACGTTTAATTCGTTGGTGGCAAAAATTCAAGATTCCCTCGATTGGGAGTGCCATTTAATTGGATTCACGGGCGGCATCGAACCCCACGGTGGTTCGACTATTTGGGCGCTGGACGGTCGATTGCACTCTTTCAATCAAGATCGCCAAGACCCGCCGATTGAAGGTCGAGAAATAGCCGATTGGGAACGAGAAATTGCTCAATTATACGTTCGCGGCGCGCAGGAGTTTGACGAAGCCAAACGGAAGGAAATTTACGGTCAAACCCAAATTCTGGCCCAGGAGAATTTACCCTTTATTTATTTAGTCAATCCCTATTCAATGGCCGCCGTGCGTAACAATTTGGAAAACGTCGAGTTTTCTGCCCTCGGTGGTGCATTTTGGAACTTAGAAGAACTGAAAATCTCCGAAGAACCCGAAGCGTAGAATGTGGCGTGCGATCGCTCATTTTGTAAGTTATCGACGGTCTGACGGCCGATCGCTGAATGCTAAAAATCAATTCTCAATTAAGACAAATGCTGCCCAATAATAGGGATTTCGATATCGTTCCGGATATTGCGAGTTAGGATTGCGAATAAATGCCAGTTGCGCCTGTCGTAAGGCTTCGGCTTTGGTCACACCCGAATGAAGAGCTTGATAGAATTCGTCCATAAAATCGGCAGTGGATCGATCGCTAATATTCCACAGGCTGGCAACGGTACTTTTTGCCCCAGCTTGCAAGGCAACACCTGCTAACCCCAATCCACCCCGTTTGTCGTCTTTGGCAGTTTGGCAAGCACTTAAAACGAGTAAATCGATCGGGTGGGAACTTCCTTCAGTTCGGTTGCGCAACAGGCGATCGAGTTTGGGAATGGAAATGGAGTCGTCGTAGGCGAGAATAAAGGTTTTGGCGAGGTCGGAACTGAATACGCCGTGGGTGGCGATATGGAGGATGGGAAAGTTGGAAAGATTGAGTTTTTCCTGGAGGGTGGCGATGGTAAATTCGGCGTTTAAAAGCTGAATGTGACGGGAGAAATACGCCAGAACTTTTTTAAGTTCGTTGTCTACAAAATTCAGGGGGTTAAACTGTTGGTTAAATTGGGTCTGGGCTTTCTCAAAACTCGGGCTATCTTCACCAACCCCAGCAATTAAAATACCATCGGGAATTAGGGTATTGACTTGACTGGCTTGAGAAAACGGACTCAGGGCAATACTATATTTTTCGATGAGATACTGTCGATCTTCATCGATGAGCATTGCCATGGTAATATTTTGTAGGGCGCTATCGAGGACGAAGGTGAGGGTTCCGTTTTCGGGGAGGCGATCGCGAATCGGTTGGATGAGAAGCTGGTAGAGTTCGCGACTGTAATCAGCGATAATTTCCTGAGATATAGGTTCGGTGAGTTCTTCTTCACTCAAATTATTTTTGAAGCGATTGAGGGCGGATTTTACTTCAGAAAATCGCGCTTCGTGGTAGAATATATTGTTAGTACTATTTTGAGAAGTACGAACAACTTGAATTAGTCGATCGAACTTTTCTAAAACAATAATATAGACGATCGCATCAGCAGTTGTTTCCCATTCATCTTGAAGTCGAACATTCAATCGATCGCAACCTAAAAAGTTTTCGAGTTCGGCAAGTTGAAATCGCTGGTTAATTTCTAAAGCGCGTTCTAGATTATTGGGGTTGGGCGATCGCAACAGTAAATCGAGAGTGGTTTCGTAAACGGGTTTGACATTATCCCGAAAGGAAAACTGGAAATCAGAATGAACGGAGAGTAAATTTTTCCGGACTCGATCGAGGGTATCGATCGCCCCTTGGTAAAAGTCGATCGCTTTTTGAGTTTCCCCGGTTTGTTGATAAATTCGACCCAATTGAAACAGCCATTGATACTCGATATCCCAGGCTTGAATCGATTGGGCGATCGTCGTTGCCGAGGCGGTAAATTCTCGGGCGAGGTCGAAATTTTCTTGTTTCTCGTACAGTTCGCCCAGAATACCTAATGCATAGGCTTTGGCTCGCAGATTGCCTAAATTTTTGGCATCTTCCAGGGCAACTTTTGTTAATTCGATCGCCCGATCGAGGTCTTGCCATTGACTGAGACTGCGGGCAAAATGCAGGCGATCGTAAATCGATTCGATCGGGGTTTGACGGTTGAATAAAACTGGGTCAGTCAGTAACTCGTCAAGTAAGGAAATGATGCGATCGGCTAAGGTTATTTCCCCATCCAACGTTGCCGTTTTTCCACCCATATGGAGGTCTAACAGCAAGCTGAGGCGATTGAGTTTAGCCCGTACCTCCAGAGATTCCCCGACGGTTTTGTAGGTCTCCAACGCCATTTTTGCCCGATCGAGGGCCCGATCGAAATCGTTGGTACTTTCGGTGCGATCGGATAAATCCCGCAATCGCCGATACTGAGCGTTTTGAGTATTGCCCCAACTCAGCCGCGCCGCCTCGATATCCGGGGTTGAGTCCAACGCCTGTGCCATCTGCAAACTTTGTGTCAGTGCCGCCTCCGATAGTTCCAAATTCCCGATCGATCGCAGCACGTCTCCCAAACTCCGCAACCCGATCGCATTCACCCCAGATGTGGCAAATTCCGGGAATTCCCCATCCCCCTCGGGAAAGGGATCGCACCAATCTTTCCCTTCCACCGCCAACGCCGCCAGCAACACCCCGCAAGCCCCACGAGAGCGACCTAATGCTTGCAGGGCAAGGCTTTGATTGACGCGGCTACCAGCAATGCCTTGGGAATCATCCAGACGAGTATATGCAGTTTGGGCCGCTTGCCAGGTTGCCAGGGCCGCTTCTGCATTCCCAACGGCTAATTGTTCGCGGCCGCGAAGGGTGAGGGATGCGGCTTCTTCGAGGATTTCTGGGTTGAGGGTTTGGGCGATTCCCATCGTCGGGGAGAACGGGTCAAACCTACCCGGTATATCTGCGAACCCGCAGATAACTAGTAAGGTCGTCATAACTGCCAGCAAGGCGAATTTCACCGTTCGTTTTCGGAGATGTCTATTCATCTTCACCTCCACAGTGAGGCGAATCGGATAAAGATCGATCGGGCATTACCGTGGGAACTTCCGCCACCAGATCGACCTGACCCTCGTCGTTGACGATCCAACCCGTCGCCTCCACCAATTGGGTCCGAACCCCTTCCGGTTCTACATCGGCAGTAACGTTAGGAACGCGAGGATCGACCCATCCCCGGCTGCTGGTGAGCGCCTCTGCCGGACTCGGCGGCTGTCCCCCCCGTCCGGTATTGACGAATTCGCTACGCGCAGAACCGCCAACCTGACAGCGTTCGTCCACCAAATCGTTCGGGTCGATAATTTCTGCGGGTAAATCCAGCAAACCCGAGGTGGGATTGACATCGGTGAGGTTAATGTCGATCGTCCCGTTAAATTCGGTACCCAATGCAGAGGTGGCAGTGATATCGCTTTCTGGCGTTGGGGTTTCCCGGAACTGAGTGCCGAAAATTCCGCGAGTCTCGATCGCGACTCGACCGCCAAAATTCTCTCGAGCGTTGGCACTGATGTCGCTGTTCTCCAAAGCCGCGAGAGCCTCAGTCTGAATTTCTACATTTCCTCCAGTCGCGGAACCTGTGGCGTTGGTGGTGATGCGACTGCGATTGCGAAGTTGGATATCGCTGGCTTGGAGTTCGATATTACCAAAATTGCCAGCACTCGTTTCCGCCAAAAAACGACCATTATTGAGTTCGATCGAGGAAGCCTCCACTTCTAAATTACCCGCACCCCCCAATCCCAACGCACTCACCGAGACTTCACCGCCTTCGCGAACCCTTAAACGATCGGTTGAGAGTCTTAAGCTGCCCCCAATACCTGTCGATTCTGCACTCGTACTCACAAATACCCCACTGGCAGGCCCTTCATTACTGACAATATCTCCACCCACTGAAGAAGGTCGATTGGCAAAAACTGGATCGCCTCCAGAGATAACCAGGCGTTCGGAAGCTGAGATATTAATATCTCCGGCGTTGCCACTACCGATCGTTGTGGCAATAACCTGCCCGCCATCGATCGCTTCAAACACACGAGCCTCGATCGTTACAATTCCCCCTGGCTCGGAATTACGGGTTGGAGAGCTGATGACGGCTCCCTCACTCACTCGCACCCGATCTGCCTCTACAAAAATCTCTCCCCCCTTACCGGTTGAATTGGGTTCTGTGGAGGTAATCAATCCGCTCGGTTGCCCGTTGTCTCCCACTCCGGCAAGATCGACTCGATCGGCACAGACTCGAATACTTCCCCCATTCCCTCGATTAAATGTATTGGCAATCACAACTGCACCATTCGTGACTTGGAGAGTTCCGGTTGTAATCTGGATATCTCCGCCTTCACCGCTTCCATGCTCGATAACGCTGCTAAATATACCGCTCGATGGCCATAGATTGAAACGTTCGTCGTAGGCACTTATTCCATTCAAGACAATTGTATCTGCGTCAATCCTTATCGATCCTGCATTACCGATACCATCAGTTCCAGCGGTAATCCTCGCCCCATTTGTGACTGAAAGGGAACCCGTGCTTACTTCGATCGTACCGGCATTACCCACAGCATTTTCTTCGACTCGGTTATATATTCCGGTGTAGAAAAAATCGCGATCGAAACCGTCAAAAACAGCGTCATCGCGGATGTCAAGAACGATCGTCCCCAGATCTCCTCGACCTTCAACATTTGCTGTAATCGCTCCTCCCCCAGTTGCCGACAGAGAGCTTGCACTCAGATTAATATTACCCCCGCGACCGATCGCGTTTTTTTCCACCCGATTAAAAATCCCACTGGATGTACCGTTACTTCCAGTTAGAAAAATCGCTTCTTCGACTTCAATTTCAATATTGCCGACATCTCCCCGACCGAAAGTTCCCGCATAAATTTGCCCCCCATCGGTGACGGAAAGAGACCTAGCATTGATGTCGATATGACCTCCAGTTCCGATCGCATCAGGCAAAATAGTATTAGAAATAAAACTGCCCGGATTGCTCACAGTCATTGTTTCTGTTAGCTGAATTTCAATATCGCCAGCGCGACTGTTCGTTGAACCCAAGCCAGAATTGATTCCCGCGCGCACCGTTGAGCCTCCGGATATCTCTAGATTGCGAGCGTTAATAACAATATTTCCTCCTCCACCCGCCCGAACGTTGATGTTAGCACCGTTCGTCAGAGCCACATCCGCCCTGGCAACTCCCTCGGGGAAACTCAAACGACCCTCTGGAGATAGCCCGATCGCACTCGTTTGCGTCACGCCGCCCAACTCAACCCGACCCCCTGGCGCTCGCAACAGTCCCCCCTCGACATTTACTTGACCGCCCACCAAGGCTAAAGTGCGACCGGGATCGACCTGCAAGCCGACTTCGCTATCTTCGATCGAAGCTCGGGATTGGTGCGTAATTGCTCCTGGATTTTCCGCAAACTGCAACCCCACCGGAACGCTCACTGTCAGTAGCGGCGTAGTCTCCGCATCCGGATTTACCCCATAAAAACTGCCATCTTCAAACAGTAAACCCGCCGCACTACTGACAAAAAACGACCCCCCAATATCCAACCGGGCATTCGGGCCAAACGCAATTCCATTGGGATTGAGCAAAAACAGATTTGCTCCTCCGTTGGCGCGCAGCAATCCGTCGATATTGGAGATATTCTCTCCCGTGACGCGGGTGATAACATTCTCGAGACTCACCGCATTGTTGAAAAAGGCTTCGTATCCGGTGGGCAGGGAAAAATCTTGGAAGCTGTGGAAGAGATTGCTTCCGGCTGCGGTTCCCCCGTCGATGGTGAGGAGATTGCCGTCGGGAGTGACGATCGAATTCATCGGTAGCGTGGCATCGGGAACGATTTGGGCGCTGGCGAGTTGAGACCATCCCAGACTCGAAACGATGAGAGATGTAGCGATCGCACCGATGGTTTTCATACCCTAGCTGCCTCCGAAGATTGCGTTCTCCGCTCGCTAATACCGCGATACGTCTCGAACAGCTTAATAGCTTACCCCGTCTCCAGAACGCGAGCAATCTGTATATTTCTCTATACTTCTCTACTTTTGGAGGGACGAGGGAGCAGCTCACAGGGAATGGTTGTTTGCAACCCTAGCAATTCCGGTTCTGAGGGCAACGAAAATTCAAGGGTTCAGCGATATCTGGAGCGTCCGGAGCCTCATCGTCGCGCACATTCACGACCACGCACGAACGATCGGTCTTTTTGAGATCGAGCGATCGAATCGCGACAATTATGATAATAATTCTTATTCTCAAAACTTAAAAAGATTGATAGGATATTCAAGCCAGGGAGTAATCGAGTTCGATCGGGAAGTGCGATCGGCTCGGTTTTGGCTGCCAAAAGGGACAGACCTCCATCGGAACGCGATCGTTCGAGTGTCTGCCCGATTTGTAGATGTGAGGAGAATCAACGTGAAATACCCAAAAAATTGGTGGCAGATTGCTGCACTATGTCCGACGATCGCCCTCGGAAGCTTTTCGGTCGGAACCGGGGCAATGGCGATCGAACCCACCGAACCCCCGATTTGGGAAAGCGACCCGCTCGCTCAAGTCACCTCTGTTTCCCAACTTTCGGACGTACAGCCCACAGACTGGGCATTTCAAGCCCTGCAATCTCTCGTCGAACGCTACGGCTGCATTGCCGGCTATCCCGACGGAACCTATCGCGGCAACCAGGCCACCACTCGCTATGAATTTGCCGCCGGGTTGAACGCCTGCCTCGACCAAATCCTTAACTTAGTGGATGTTGAAGCGGAAGTTAGTGCCGAAGATTTGGCTGTCATTCGCCGATTGCAAGAAGAATTTGCTGCCGAGTTAGCCACCCTGCGCGGACGAGTCGATGCCCTAGAAGCCCGCACCGCCGAACTCGAAGCCAACCAATTTTCGACCACGACCACATTGACTGGAGAAGTTGGGTTTGCCATCAGTAGCGTATTTGGGAACGAGAAACCGGGGGGCGAAAGTTTGGATAGCATTCCCGTCTTAAACAACCGAGTGCGCTTGTTGCTCAATACCAGTTTTACCGGCCAGGATGTTCTCCTCACCCGTCTCGATGCCCTGAATGTGGTTCCTTTCGGTCCCGGAGAGGGAGACGAACCCAATATCACCGGAACCAGCATGACGCGCACGGCATTCGATGAAGGTTCCGACAACAGCGTGCGCCTGGGCAAGTTGCTTTATAGTTTTGCTTTGGGGAACTCCGGACACTCTGGAGACCATGACGGACACGGACACGAAGACCACGGACACGGGCACGGACACGGGCACGGCGCTTCTGGAGGGCCTTTAACGGTCTATATCGATGCCGTAGGGGGTGAGTTTAATGAAAACTTCGTCAACTTCAACGAATTTTTCTCCGAAGAACTCACCGGGGCAGTCTCTCGTTTCGGACGGTTCAATCCCATTTACTACCAAGGTTTAGAAGGATCGGGGGCATCGCTCAATTACGACTTGGGGGATATTGCCAGCCTTTCGATGGGGTATCTTGCCTTCAATGCCAACAACCCCGAGCCAAAAAACGGACTGTTTAATGGCAGCTATGGCGCACTGGGTCAACTCGCCCTCTTCCCCACTGACGACCTGCGATTGGGATTGACTTACGCCCGCGCCTACTATGCCAGCGAAGAAGTGGTGGTTTCTGGGGAGACTGGTAGCGAGCTGGCAAATGCTCCCTTTGGGGAAGAGATTGCCACGACGGCCGACCACTTTGGTTTCAACGCCAGTTTTGCTCTGAGTCCATCGTTTAACCTTTCGGGATGGGCGGGTTTGAGCCTCGCCCAAGCAGCAGTGGATGGTGTGGGGGTGAACGAAGGAGACGATGCGACAATTTTCAACTGGGCGGTGACGTTGGCCTTTCCCGATTTGGGTTCGGAGGGGAGTTTGGGGGGATTAACAGTCGGTCAGCCTCCTCGGGTGCTCGATAACGATGGCGGTCCCGATGCCGAGGAAGCTTCTTGGCACCTTGAAGCTCAGTATCGCTACCAGCTTAACGACAACATCGCCATTAACCCCGGTTTGTTCGTGGTGCTCAATCCGGAAAATGAAGATAACGATGCGATTTGGGTGGGTACCATTCGGACGATTTTTGAATTTTAAGCCATCGGCGAGTGCCCGTAGGTGGAAAGCTCTATCCCCCCATCTCCGCTAAAAACATGACACCCGATCGAAACAAATGGTAATGGTATTAGGGCGTGTCATCAGTTAAATCTAGAAGCCTTTCAGGACAAGGATTCGATCGGGTTTGCTTGCAAATGTATTTTCAAGCTAGAACTCATATCCAGTCAAGAGTATAGGGCTAACTGATGACAGACCCTAGATATCTAGAGGAAAAAGGTGAAGGTTGAAGGGGAAAAGGAAAGAGAAATAGATGATTTAAACTTAGAAATTGATTTGATTTTTCATTTTTAGAAATGTTTAATTAGAAATTAGCATGATTTTTATGTAACTTTAACAAGTTGGCGTGTCTATTGGCTGGCGCAAACCGTTATATTGCAGTTTGTCGGAGGATAATAACGGAAGCGCAAATTTATGGAAACAGCAGCCGAAGTAATCGGGATCGACCTCGGGGGAACCACCATTAAGTTGGGGCGATTCGATCGAGATGGAAATTGCCTGCAAACGATGGAAGTTCCCACACCGCAACCGGCAACTCCAGAAGCCGTGCTGGCGGCCATGGTCGAAGCCATCGAGCAACTCGATCGAGATGGAAAATGTGCGGCTATCGGTGCGGGGATACCCGGTCCGGTGGATGCGACCGGACGCATCGCCCGAGTAGCGATCAATCTTGCCAACTGGCACGACGTTCCCCTCGGCGACTGGCTCGAAGCCAAAACCAGTCGCCAAGTCATCCTCGCCAACGATGCCAACTGCGCCGGACTCGGAGAAGCGTGGCTCGGGGCCGGTCGTCATGCGCGCGATTTGCTCGTCATCACCCTAGGAACCGGGGTCGGGGGAGCCATTATTCTCAACGGCGAGTTATTTGTCGGTCGCAACGGGTCGGCCGGGGAATTGGGACTGATTACCCTCAATCCCGACGGTCATCCTTGCAATAGCGGCAATCGCGGCTCCCTGGAGCAACATGTGTCCCTACAAGCCATCCGGCGAGAAACGGGTCTCGACCCCCTCGAACTCTCCCAAAAAGCCCGCGCGCAAGATGCAGAGGCGATCGCCTTTTGGCAAGATTACGGTCGCCTGCTCGGAGCGGGTTTAGCCAGTTTGATTTACGTTCTCACCCCCGAGGCGATCGTGATTGGCGGCGGCATCAGTGCCAGTGCGGACTTATTTTTGCCCGTTGCCCAAGCAGAAATCGAGCGCCGCGTTTTGCCGACGTTGCGAGAAGGTTTGCAACTGAAGATCGCCGAATTGGGCAACCGAGCCGGGATGGTGGGAGCGGCAAAACTGGCTTGGGACAACCTCCGCGCTTAAACTTTGGCTTCGGCGACTTTGAGATATTCCGTATTCACTCCCGACTCGCGAGTGAGGGCGATTTTCCCGGTGCGCGCCACTTCCCGCAGGCCGAACTTTTGCAGCACTTGGACGATCGCCACCATCTTACCCGGATCGCCGACCACCTCAACCATGACGGAACTATCGGAAACATCGACGATGCGAGCGCGAAAAATATGGACGATTTCCAAGATTTCCGATCGCGTGGTGCTGTTGGCATTGACTTTGAGCAGCATCAATTCCCGCTCCACACAAGGCACTTCGGTAATGTCCTGCACCTTCAGCACGTTAACGAGCTTGTAGAGTTGCTTGGTGAGTTGCTCGATGACGCGATCGTTCCCCGGAACCACCATCGTAATCCGGGAAACGCCTCCCTGTTCGGCAGCATCCACGGCCAAACTTTCGATATTAAATCCCCGACGGGCAAATAATCCGGCAATTCGCGAGAGGACACCCGCCTCATCTTCCACCAGCACGGAAAGGGTATGTCTCATGATCGTTTGAGAAAATTTCCATAGAGTCTAATCTCCTCTTTTACCATAAGAAGCTTTACCCGATAAGGATTTGCAAGATTTTATATTGAATTCGTATTCGTGCGGGTGCCACCCGCACCTGCATTTTCCCAAATCGGCAATTCCCTTAAGCTCGAGTTGATTATTGCTCCTTTTCCCACAGCCACCGGAACATCGGAACCGTTTTTTGTCCCGGATCTTGGCGTAATCAATCGCATCGGTGAGGGCTTGAGTTTTCATTCAAGTACACAAATCGATCGGGATTTGATGGGACAAGTGCGATCGTCGATTTGATTGCCACTGAGGTCAAGCCCGAGCAAATCGGTCAGAGTTGAGAGAGCAGACACATCCACCTCATCCCGCGTTCCCATCCGCACGTCTCGCCGTACGAGATGATTCGGGAGGAACCACATCGGGTAAAGAGCGATCGAAGCGATAGAGCCAAATTAACCCGGCAATACCCAAAAGCATCCCCAGGATGCTGACAAATTGGGCAATTCGCAAGAGACCGAGCATTAAGCTATCGGTGCGCAATCCCTCGATCCAAATTCGTCCGGCACTGTAGCTAGCGCAATAGACTAGAAACAGCGTTCCTCGCTTAAGTGGGGGTCGTCCTTTGAGACCTCGGACAAATAAGGTCAGCAAAATTCCAAACACCATCAAATTCCATAGGGATTCGTAGAGAAAGGTGGGATGAAAATACTCGATGTTTTGATATCCTGGGGGACGCGCTTGGGGTGGAATGTAGAGTTTCCAAGGTAAGTTCGTCGGTGCGCCAAAGGCTTCGGAATTGAAAAAATTACCCCAACGCCCGATCGCCTGACCTAAAATCAGGGATGGCGCGATCGCATCGAGGAGTTGCCACACCGAAAGTTTTTGCAGGCGAGCGAACAGATACGTTGCCAGCGCTCCCCCGAGAATTGCGCCGTGAATGGCAATTCCCCCGCGCCAAATCGCCAAAATTTGGTCGGGATTGGCGGCGTAATTTTCCCACTGAAACAGGACGTAGTAGAGTCTGGCCCCCGGAATAGCTCCTAACACCAGCCAAATGGCTAAATCCCCCACTTTTTCGGGATCGATGCCCCGACGTTCGGCCAGATATTGAGAGAGATTGACCCCAATTAAGATAGCGATCGCAATTAAAAGACCGTACCAGCGAATTGCCAGGGGTCCCAGCTCGAACAGAATCGGACCTGGGGATGCAAATACAGCAAAGACGAACGCTTGGATCGATAAGAGTGACAACACGATCGATAGCTCCAACAGCCGATGCGGAATCGATCGAGACCCCGAGCGTACTGGAAAAAAACCCCGATCGAACCGGATTTTAGCCGTTCGTTCGGACCACTCGATCGACCGCTCTCAAGGTAGAAGCTTAACATACAATTCACGTTCTCACGGGCGATCGCCTACAAACCCGACGGACCCGACGAGTTAGACTTCAGATACTTTTTCAAAACGGCAGCGAGTCGATCGCAATTGACGGGTTTGGTGAGATAGTCTTGGGCCCCCGCTTCCAAACAGCGTTCGCGATCGCCGAGCATTGCCAGCGCTGTCGTCGCCACCACGGGAATCGACTGCCAGTCGGGATTGGCTTTGATTTTGCGGGTCAGCTCCAAGCCATCGAGTCCGGGTAACTGAATATCCATCAAAATCAGGTCGGGATGGTTTTGGTGCAACCAGTCGAGCGCTTCTCGGCCGTCTCCGACGTGGTGAACCTCATAGCCCCAATATTGCAGCACGTCTCGCAACAGCATGGCGTTATACTGATGGTCTTCCACCAACAGCAAACTCGACGAACTCGACTTCCCCCGACCGTTGCGCGAGTTTTTCTTCAGGCTCGATTCAGACAGTTCGGTGGCGGGGTTTTGGTGCAGGTTCAGGGGCAAAGAAATGGTAAACCGACTGCCTTTCCCTTGTTTGGACTCACATTCAACCGTTCCGCCGTGGAGTTCGGCTAGCTGGCGAGTCAGAGCCAACCCCAACCCCGTTCCCTCGTGTTGTCGTCCGTTGCTATCGAGTTGCTCGAACGGTTGGAACAACAACGCCTGTTTATCTTCGGGAATGCCGATTCCTTCATCCCAAACCACCAAATGCAAATATCCCGCTTGGGTTTTGGCTTCCAACCCGATCTTGCCTCCCTCGAGGGAAAATTTAATCGCGTTGGAGAGTAAATTGAGTAGCATTTGCCGCACCCGGAGTTCGTCGGCCATCAGCAACGGTAAATCCGGTTGAATCGAGACGACGATTTCCCGACCGCGATTGCGTGCCTGTTCCCCCACCAGAGATAGGGTCGCCTCGCACACTTGGGGAATGGAAATCGGCTCGATATCGAGCTTGACCTTACCTGCTTCCACCTTCGACAGGTCGAGTACGTCTTTAATCAGATTGAGCAGGTGTTCGCCGCTATGGTGAATGCGCTGGATGTATTGCAGTTGTTTGGGATTGAGTTCGCCGAAAATTTGTTGTTCGAGCAGGGAGGAAAATCCCAAAATCGATGTCAGCGGCGTGCGCAACTCGTGAGACATGTTCGCCAGAAAACGAGATTTGAGCTGGCTGGCCCGTTCGAGTTCGAGGTTTTTAGCCGCGAGTTCCGCTTGAATGGCTTTTTGGCCGGTGATATCTCGACAGGTCATCGAAACCGCCGTCGGTCGGCCGTTTTCGTTGAGAATGGGACTGACCGATACCAATGCCGAAAATCGTTCTTGAGTGCGGCGCAAGCAAGTCACCTCACCGCTCCAGCCTCCCAGGTTAAAGAGATCCGATCGATCTCGATGGGGTAAGATCGCCTGTTGGATCAACCATTGAATCGGCACCGGAGAGTCTTCGGGGTAGAAAATCGCCGCATTTTTTCCCACCAAAGACCCCACATCGTAACCGAACATGCGCTCGGTTGCCGAGTTCGCATAAATGATATTTCCCTCGAGATCGACGATCGCCGCACTGTCGTAAGCCGATTCTACCGCTCTGACAAACATCTGAAGCTGCTGCTCGAATCGCTTGCGTTCGGTGATGTCGCGAGCGATGCCGATCCCGCCGATGAGTTTGCCATTGCGAAAGAGCAGGCGACCGTTAACTTCCATGTGAATCGGCTGCCCTTCGAGGGGTTGAAGCACGAACTCGAAGTCTTTGAGTTCACCAGTTCCGAGCAAATTGGCAAAGGCTTGAGCTGTTTCCTGGCGATAGCTCGGGGCGATAAAGTCGAGATAGGGGCGACCCTGCCATTGTTGGCAATCGCATTTGAGAATACGCTGCCCGTAGTCGTTGATATAAGTTAAGTTTCCGGCGAGATCGACGGTGTACACCATATCGTTTGCCGTCTCAACATAAGCGCGGAATAACTCTTCTGAATTTTGGATGCCAACTTCTATGGGCATGGGAGAGTGCGTTTGAGATGGAGGAAGCGGAATTTCGTGATGGGTGGGCAAACTGTCAAATTGTTGGAGTTGCTGGGCTATTTGGGCGAATCGCCGACGGTGCTTTCCATGCTCTTGTTGGATGGACATACCATAGTTACCGGATATCTGGATAGACTCTGCCTACCGATCGCGCTGCACGATCGGGCGCTTAGAGAATCTAGACAAGCTGGCCGCCTCCCGATCGGCGTTTATTTCGCGGTATCGATATGCACCCCAAAACCAATCCACCAAGTCTCAATACAATAAAAACCCTAAGAGACATTTATCTTAGAGCGGATTATACGGTTAGATTACTAGTTACAATTTAACTCAGATCCACAAGAATTCAGACGGTTTCCTGAAGAACTACTGAATTAAGTCGATCGACAAGAGCCAAAATAAGGTAAAAATACACACGAGTCCGATGCTCGCCAATCCGGATAACTCCATCGAAAAACGCAGGTGGAACCGGTCTTGCCGCAGGCTCGTGGAGATTTTTGGCGTTAGCGCTGGAGAAATTTCGATCTAATCTATAAATAGCTAAATTTTGACAATCGTTCGGTTGCAAACCGATCTGGCTTTGTCACATCTTACTGAGTTTCGGGGTATTCAGGGTGTACACATCAACTACCATTGACACAAATTCACACAGGACGAGTGTTGCTGACGTTCCCCCGTCAACGACGCACATTTCCCAACTGGTCGGTTCGTCTTTGTTTCGCGCCCTAGCGGATGATTCTCTCAAGGACGAAGATAACGTCGCTTGGGTGATGGTCTTGTCCGATCGCGCGCGTCGAGAATGGATCGAGCGCATTGGCTGGATTCGATTGGTCGATCGCTGGGCGGAAAACGAGCTACTCGACGATCGCTGTTGCGAGTTTCAACAGTTTCGGACGGGTTGGCAGTTTCTGCGCGATCGCGGATTCGTTCCTCCAAACCATCCTCGCGAGGCGATGCTCGCTCGCATGAAAGCCTGTTGGTTCGGCCCCCTGGCGACTCGGGCGGACGCTCTGGCGGTGGAATCCTGGGATAGTTACATCCAAGGGATTTCCACCTACCACCAGCCGAATTTGGTTGTCGAGAGCCTTGAGGAGTACGAGCGGATGCTAGAAAATTTGGCGGGTAAATTCTTTCAGATTTTACCGTTTTTATCGCCCGATTGCTGGCAGGCTGCTTGCGATTTCGGAATGCTCGATCAGTTCTACAACAACCTGCGAGATTTGCACGAAGATGCAAGCCAAGGAATTTGCTACTTTCCCAGCGATGTTTTAGCCCAGTTTGGCATCACTCGCGAGGAAATTTTGCAATGTCGCGGCTTTAGCAATCCCGGTTACAACCAACTCATCGAATTTTGGCTCGATGAGTATCTGCCTCGGTTGCGCCACCGCGCCAACGATCTGATCGAAGCAGATGGGTTGCATCCGTCTTGGCAAATTTTACGGGATTGGTGTTTGGCTCGATACCGCCGTATCGAGACGACGTTCCGGCGCTGCAAGTTCGACTACGTTCGCTTTCCCCAGGAATACTGGGCGGCAGTCGCGGAGGATTTGCAGCGGTGGAAATTGCGATCGCATCGTAACTAGGCCCAATGGGGAGCCTGAAGCGGGAACGACCTCGTCAGGGGTCTCTGGTTCCTCCCCCGTCCATCGACCCTAGAAGTCGGGAGTCAGAACGAGAACATCTTTCTGGCTGCTGGCTTCTCCTTTTTTCAAGACCATCGATTTTGTCTTAAATCTCGCATCGAGCGATCGGCCGCCCGATCGTATACTGCGTGCTATCTCTGCGTCTAGGTTGTAGCGCAGTGTCCTACCATTATTCACGTCATCTATCGATCCGATTTATCTATGAAGTCCTATCTTGCCGCAGCCATCCAAATGACCAGCATTCCAGATTTAACGAAAAATTTGGTTCGAGCTGAAGAATTAATCGATCTAGCCGTTCGTCAGGGAGCGGAGTTAGTCGGTTTGCCAGAAAACTTTTCTTTCTTAGGAGAAGAAACCGAAAAAGTCAAACAAGCCCGAGAAATTTCTCTCCAGAGCGAAAAATTCTTGAAAACGATGGCACAGCGCTATCAAATTACCGTCGTCGGCGGCGGCTTTCCAGTGCCGGTAGGGGAAAATCAAGTCTACAACACCGCGACGATCGTCGATCCTCACGGGATCGAACTGGCTCGATATCAAAAGGTACATTTATTCGATGTCAACGTACCCGATGGCAACACTTATGAAGAGTCCAAAACCGTCAAAGCCGGGACGAGTTTACCCCCTGTCTATCGTTCCGAGGAGTTGGGGAATTTAGGTCTATCGGTGTGCTACGACGTTCGCTTTCCCGAGCTGTACCGCCACCTTTCGAGTAAGGGAGCCGATATTTTATTCGTACCGGCCGCCTTTACTGCTTATACCGGAAAAGACCACTGGCAAGTCCTCTTGCAAGCACGAGCGATTGAAAATACCTGTTACGTTGTCGCGCCGGCACAAACGGGATGTCATTACGATTTGCGCCACTCTCACGGTCACGCCACGATCGTCGATCCTTGGGGCGCGATCCTCGCCGATGCGGGGGACGAAAGCGGGGTGGCGATCGCCAAAATCGATCCCAACCGGATCGAACAAGTGCGCGGTCAAATGCCTTCCCTCCAACATCGGATTTTTGCTTGAGGGGTTCGCTGGAGGAATTTGCTTGAAGACACGTGAGGTGGGTGTTTTTTTTGATGATTCGATCGTCATCGATCGAATCGATCTCCAACACGCAAAAGGATCGGAATTAATATCGGGTCAATTCAAAACCGGGGAAAACGTTGCCCGATATGTTAATCGTTAATGACCGATATTTATTCTGTTTATTCTTATGGCGCGTTCCCCGCCTCTCGCGTCTCGTCATCTCTCGTATTTCGAGTGTTTTGAGTGTTTTCCCCGAGTCCCAAATTGCCTTCGTCCGACCCGAAAAAAAACACACCACTCCACTTTCGACTTCATCCCAAGCGCCCGATAACCATGTACATTAGACAGAGCGAGTTTTGAGTACATCGTGAATGTTTGATTGCATTGACTGGATGAACCTACCCACATTTTTTTCGATGTTTTTTACCCAAAGCGCGCTCTCACCGTTGCTAGCGACTGCGACCGAAGCCGAACCCGAAGCCGAAGCGTCTATCGTTCTAGCAGGGGTTTTGCTGAGTTTGGTAGCGATCTACTTCGCCAGCAAAATCGGCGGTGAAATCTGCGCGCGCATTAACTTACCCCCCGTTCTCGGAGACTTAGTGGGCGGGGTGGTTGTTGGAATTTCCGCTCTCAATTTACTGGTCTTTCCCGATTCGGGAGCCCAAGGGAGCGATTCTTTGATTATGAGTCTTCTCCAATCCACCAGCAGTTTGACCCCAGAGGCATTGCAGGTGACCTTCGAGACACAAAGCGAGGTCATCTCCGTTCTCTCGGAACTGGGGGTGGTGATTTTGCTATTTGAAATCGGACTCGAATCGGAACTCTCGGAACTGATTAAGTACGGCCCTCAAGCGGCGATCGTTGCTGTGGTGGGGGTTGTCGTTCCCTTTTCCCTCGGCACCCTCGGGCTGATCTCTTTGTTTGGCGTGCCGACAATTCCGGCAATTTTTGCCGGGGCGGCCCTGACGGCGACCAGTATCGGGATTACGGCCAAAGTCCTCGCCGAAATTGGGCGTTTGAGTTCCAAGGAAGGTCAAATTATCATCGGTGCGGCGGTACTCGATGATGTATTGGGAATTATTATTCTTGCGGTGGTTGCCAGTTTGGTAAAGACTGGCGAAATCGAAGTGACGAATATTATCTACCTCACCATTAGCGCCGGGGCTTTTTTAATTGGCACGATCGTCTTGGGACGGTTGCTCGGCCCCTATTTCGTCGCCTTGGTCAAAGAGTTGAAAACGCGCGGTCCGCTGTTGATTTCGGCGTTGATTTTTGCCTTCTTGCTTTCCTACGTGGCGGCGGCGATCCAGCTTGAAGCTATTCTCGGAGCGTTTGCTGCCGGATTAGTGCTCGGGGAAACCGAGATTCAAGAAGATCTCGAAGAACAGGTGATTCCGGTTTCGGATATGCTCGTGCCGATTTTCTTCGTGGTGGTGGGCGCGCGCACGGATCTAGCCGTGCTCGATCCGACGGTTCCTGCCAATCGCGAGGGATTGATTATTTCAGTCTTCTTAATTGTCGTCGCCATTGTCGGTAAAGTCGTCACCGGCTTTACAGTGTTCGGTCAGCCGGATATTCAACGCCTGGGAATTGGCGTGGGTATGATTCCCCGAGGAGAAGTGGGATTGGTATTTGCCGGAGTGGGTGCGGCCAGCGGCGTGCTCTCGGAGTCGTTGCAAGCAGCGGTGATCGTGATGGTGATTTTGACCACCTTTATTGCTCCACCGTGGTTGCGACTGGTATTTGCCGATAGCGATCGCGTCGAAGCGGTACAAGAAGAGTAATGAGCGCAAATGCTATCTCGTCTGGGGTTCTCAAACCTGCGGTGTATATCGTGGGAGCGGGACCTGGCGATCCGGAGTTACTTACGCTCAAAGCTTACAATCTTCTGGCACGAGCGGATGTCATTCTCTTTGCCGATTCCCTCGTGCCGTTGCAAATTTTAACCGGAACTCGCGCCGATGCGGAAATTATCCGCACGGGAAATAAAACCCTCGAGGAGATACTCCCGGTGATGGTCTCTCGGGTGCGATCGGGTCGTTCGGTGGTGCGCTTGCACTCGGGCGACCCCACCCTCTACGGAGCGATCTACGAGCAAATGCAAGCCCTTGCAGAAGCCGAAGTGGCTTTTGAGGTGGTTCCGGGAATTAGCGCCTTCCAAGCTGCTGCTGCCAAGCTGAAGGTGGAACTGACAGTTCCGGAGTTGGTGCAGACGATTATCCTCACCCGGATTAGCGGGGCGGCTTCTTCAGTACCCGAGGCGGAGGAGCTGGCTTCCCTCGCGGCCCATCGTGCCAGTTTGTGCCTGTATCTGGCCGCCCGTCACGCCCAGAAAGCCCAGGAGAAGCTGGCCGCCCATTACCCAACGGATACCCCCGTGGCGGTGTGCTATCGTCTGGGATGGCCCGACGAGCGCATCTGGGTGGTTCCTTTAGAGGAAATGGCAGCGGTGACGGAACGAGAAGAGTTGATTCGGACGACGCTGTACGTGGTCAGTCCGGCATTGGCGGCCGGAGAAGGGAGGATGCGATCGCGCCTCTACCATCCAGAACACGAGCATTTGTTCCGTCGCGCTCGTTAAGGCTCAGTTCGTTCGCGGACATGGGTGAAGGGGAGCTTGGGAGGCTTCGCTAGCTCTCGGGGGCTTGGGGAGACAAGGAAGAATTGTGTATCTCCCTCACCTCACTCACCTCCCTAATCTCTCCGAGCTTCCCATCTCCGCGTCCCCGCGTCCCCGCGTCAACTCTTTCCCCCGTTATCAATCATTCTCCCGATCGCCCGACTCTTTCCCCATCTGTTGCAACCACTCTTCGATCGCCTCGCTCATCTGTTGTAAGGTTTGGGACGACAAAGACACCTTTAGAGTTGTTTCGCTCCATTTAGCAAGGGATTTGAGTAGAGATTCCCTGGCTCTTTGGAGGCGGCGAGAAACGGTATATTGTTTGATATCGAACTGTTTGGCGATTTCTTGTTGGGTGAGTTCTTCGATATAGTAGCGTTCTAAAATTTCTCGCGCTTCCGGTTTCAGTTGTGCCATCGCCGTGGAGAGTGCCTCGTCGATTTGCGCTTGTTGGGATTGTCGTTGTTGCGTCTCTTCTCGGGCGACAAGTTCTTCGAGTACCGACTGAGTGGCAACCGCGAGTCCCGCCCCGGCATCGAATCCCGGCGGATCGAGGGACATTTTCTGGGGGTACAAATAGGTGCGGGCTTGAGTCGCGCATTCCGCGAGCCATTTTTCGAGGGTTTCGGGATCGATGGGTTCCCCCGGATCGCTCAATTGAGAGATGCGCTCGCGATTGTAAAGCTCGGTTATCTCCTGCCAAGTAGTGCGATCGGGGGTGGGGAGTTGGCGCGTTCGGGTGGATTGGGTGGGAGCGTATAGGGCTTTGAAGCAACGCCACGCCAACTGGTAGCGGGCAATGGCTTCGGGGGAAAATCCGGCATGTTGCAGAGATTCGAGCGATCGCTTGTTACTGAGCTTGCGCAACAGCGCCCAATTGGTGCAAAGGTCGGTTTCTCGCCGCTGCCGCAGGGTGTCTTTAATCGCCGATCGAAACACAATACTCGCATAGTCTTTCAAACTCGAGCCTCGTTTGCGCTCGAACCCTTCGAGAACCCGATTCACCGCCACGATCGCCATTTGAAAGTAATCCGATAGCTGGTACTGCTCGCTGACGAACCGAGTGCCAATTTTGTAGGCAACCCAATAGCAGGCTTCTTGCAAATAGGCCAGCAGATGCGCCCTGGCCGCACTTTGGGGTGTCTTTTGCCAGTTTTTGTGCCAGTAGAGCACCCAAAAATCTTCTGAAGCGGGGACTCGATCGGATTGCTTCAGGCTCTTTTCCATACTCCGGCGCAGTTTGAAGTCCGTCACCCAAGTTTGAAAGCGATCGGACTCAAATTGCACGAAAGTCGAAAAAATTTCAATGATGTTTTGACGAGAGCGCATAGTATCGAAGGGAGTTAGGTCATCGATCGCGAAAGCAAACGAACGGAGATTGTAGATTCTACCAGTCTGTCAGTCTGTCTGTCAGAACGTACGGGTTGGGTTGTACGAGATCGACTTGCTCTGGTATCGAGACGACCGTAGTGGTAGAGTGCGACCCAAACGGGTTGGGTATCCCGGTCGTCGAGGTCGCTCGTCATTCAGACGACTGTGTGGCTTCAATACATCTCGAACGACAGCATTTTGGCACTCGTTCGATTCGGCAGTCTTTTCACCCCAGGTCTTTTCACCCCAGGTCTTTTCACCCCTCATGGGCCGTGGCATTAAAAATTTGGCTTGTTATCATCTAATTGAGATGCACCCGCGATGCGTTTTAGTCTGGTATTTGTCTCTAGTATTTTTTGGTTAGTATTTGTTTTTAGTATTTGTCTCTAGTATTAATAGTATTCCCTACTCCTACCTAGAATGCCTCTTCTGAAGCACTTTGCCTCAATTGGTTTGCGATCGTTTCATTTAGTAACCGTTGTTTTTACCCTATTGGGGTGGGCCGTCCCCATACCTTTGGTTTGGAAAATTCATCTGGTTTTCGTTCCAGCGACGATCGGACAATGGTGGCTCAACGAAGGCACTTGCATTCTCACCAATCTAGAAAATTGGTTGCGTGGAGAAGTCCCCGATAAATCCCAGCAGCAGGGGCAGTTTATTAAAAGTTTACTCGGTCTTTGCTGCCAACCTCTACCCTCGGATGAAACGATTAAAATTGGGATCTATGCTTTGATGGGAACGGCATGGCTGCTCTCGGCCCTTCAATTGTCCCGCATGATGTGGAGTTAGATGCTTTCATCTTTAGTTGCCCGCGACTCCGGCTGCTGAAAATTTACTCGTTTGTATAAATCGCTCAAAGCAATTTCAACTGCTACAGATTTTAAGCTTAAAACTGCATCTTCTCCAGACCAATCTGTCAACAACCACTGGCGATCGTCCACTTTTGTAAATTGCTCGACTCGATAATCATTTTGGTCGATTAAGATATACTCTTCAAATTCTCGAATCGATCGATATAAGCGAAACTTCGCCGACTTATCGTAACCTTCTGTCGAATCAGATAACACCTCAACAATTAAACGGGGATTCGTCAGCGCCGTTTGCTTATTACTGGTAAATTGCGGTTCCCCCGCCACTACCATCACATCGGGATAGGTATAACTTTCATACAGCGGCAACCAAAGCCGCATATCGCTCATAAATACCGAATAATCTAAATCTTCTAATGCTAGCAATAAGCGAGCATGGAACTTCCCAGTCAAAATATTATGATTTGCAGATGCCCCTGCCATTGGAAGAATCTCCCCTTCAATCAATTCACTTTTAAAATCAGCCTTCTCTTCGAGTTCTAAATACTCGGCGGGAGTGTAAGATTTTGCTGTTGCAACAACCATTGCTAACCTCCTTTATCTCATGTGTGAATTTCTAATTTACGTCTGCTGCCCTCTTCACCGATATTCTTCTAAACGCACGTGCTATCTTAACTCCTTTACGTGGACTTCCTCTGACGCTGGAGTTGCGCTTTAATCGATTGCAACATTCGCTTTTCTCGCTTGAGTTTATCTTCGAGGGCTTGAATTTGCTCTCTGCGCGTTTCCAACTCTACCAAGCGACGGGCGAGATCTTGACTTTGCAGCGTTAGAGATTGTCGCCACTGTTCGACTCGGTGACTTTCTTGCTTTAAAAAACTAGGAGTAATGCCTTCACCGAGGTATTGACTGACGAGTTTCATTACCCAATCTGTAGCTTCTTTGAGGCTGATAATTTGGCGGTTGGGGTGAATATCTACAAGTACGAGTACGCCATCGCTGTAACTGTTTGCTTCGGGCGCGTCGATGAAATCTTCTTCTTCGGGAATTACCCAACTTTTATCGATCCGTTCGTGGGCTAACAGCCGCAAAACGGTTTTACCTAAGATCCCTTTTTTGGAAACTTGAGCCAGATGCAACATGGGTTCTGCTCCCTAAAACTGCCGTTTAATTGTGTCAGACACCCCAACCTAAAGTCGATCGAATATTGTTTCTATTCGATTCCAACTCTTCTGTTTTAACTTACCGCAGTCGATCGAGACGATCCTGTAAAATTTGCGCCTGTTTCTCGGCTTCGGCGAGGGCATTTCGCGCCCCTTCCACCACCTGGGCGGGGGCTTTGTTGGTAAAGTTGGGATTGCTCAAACGCCCGGAAGTGGACTTGATTTCTGCATGGATTTTTGCCAAACGCTTCTCGATTTTGGCGCAAACCGCATCGATATCGATCGCCCCTGCCAAAGGAACGAGGACTTGCACGGTTCCCACCACCCCGGCGATGGTTTGTTTCAACTCTTGTTCCAACGCTGGAACAATGGTGAGTTCTTCGACGCGGGCGAGATTTTCGATATACGTCCGTCCTTGGGTGAGGATTTGCCGTTCGCGATCGTTCTGAGTTTGCAGAACTGCCTTAATTTTCGCCCCCGGTTTGATATCCACTTCGGCGCGCAGGTTGCGCAGGCTGCGGATGGTTTCAATAAGGAGTTGGAAATCGACTTCCAAATCCTCGTCGATATAACTTTCCTCCCCTTGGGGATAGGCTTGCTGCGCCAAACAGGCTTCCTCTCCCGTCTGCGTCAGGGTCTGCCAAATTTCTTCGGTGATGTGAGGTAAAAAGGGATGGAGGAGTTTGAGGATGCCTTCTAATACAAATGCCAGGGTTTGCTGCGCCACCTGCTTCGACTCCGCATCCTCCCCTTGCAAGCGGGATTTGGCTAACTCGATATACCAGTCGCAGAAGTCGCCCCAGATAAACTCATATAAACCTTTCGCCGCTTCTCCCATACCGTAATTTTTTAGGTAATCGTTGGTTTGGCGGGCGGTTTGGTGGAAGCGAGAGAGAATCCAGCGATCGGCTAATTCCAGGGCATCTGCTGCCGGAGAACCCAACTCCTGCGGGGTTTTTCCTTCCAAATTCATCATCGCAAACCGCGCCGCATTCCACAATTTATTGGTAAAGTTGCGGGAGGCTTCCACGGAGGCGGATTCGTCGGTTTTGCGATCGTACTCCAAACGGATATCCTGTCCGGCACCAGCCACTTCTCGCACCAGGGTGTAGCGCACGGCATCGGTTCCGTATTTATCAATTAGCAGCAGCGGATCGATGCCGTTTCCGGTGGTTTTGGACATTTTCTTGCCCTTCTCATCCCGTACCAAACCGTGGATGTAGACATCGCCGAAAGGCATCTTGCCCGTGAAATGTCCCGCCATCATCGTCATCCGCGCCACCCAGAAGAAGATGATATCGAATCCCGTTACTAGAACGGTGTTGGGGTAATAGGTGGCTAAATCGGGAGTTTCCTCGGGCCAGCCTAACGTGGAAAAGGGCCACAATCCCGACGAGAACCAGGTATCGAGAACGTCGGGGTCGCGAGTTAGCTTGACATTTTCACCAAATTGGGTACTCGCTTTCTCCTGAGCTTCCTCGTCAGTTTTTGCCACTACGAAGGGGGTGTTGTCGGTAATTTCTCCCCCAGTTTCGCTGACGGCGTACCAGGCGGGAATTTGATGTCCCCACCAGAGTTGGCGGGAGATGCACCAATCCCGGAGTTTTGCCAGCCAATCGCGATATACTTTCTTCCAGCGATCGGGAACGAAATTGGGTGAATTCTCCTCGTCGAGGCAATTGAGGGCAAAGTCGGCGAGGGGGCGAATTTTCAAGAACCACTGCGTCGAGAGGAGGGGTTCGACGGGAACTTTACCCCGATCGCTGTAGGGAACAGTGTGTGCGTACTCGTCGATTTTCACCATGCAGCCATCGGCTTCTAACCGCTTAACGACGTTTTCCCGCGCTTCAAACCGATCTTGCCCCGCAAACGGCCCGGCATTCTCGTTCAGGGAACCGTTTTTGTGCATGATATTAATCAGTGGCAGGTTGTGGCGCTGCCCCATATCGAAATCGTTGGGATCGTGGGCGGGGGTGACTTTCACGCAGCCGGTACCGAACTCGCGATCGACAAATTCATCGCCGATAATCGGGATTTCTCGTCCCAAAATCGGCAGGGTGAGGGTTTTACCGATGAGGTGTTGGTATCGATCGTCCTGGGGATTCACCGCCACCGCCGTATCCCCCAGCATGGTTTCCGGCCGCGTCGTCGCCACCACCACCGATCCGGAAGCGTCAGTGAGGGGATAGCGGAAGTGCCACAAATGTCCCGCAACTTCCTTCTGTTCCACTTCCACATCCGATACCGCCGACTCGCTGGCGGGACACCAGTTTACCAGATACTTACCGCGATAAATCAATCCTTCATCGTAGAGGCGGACGAACGCTTCCAACACCGCCGCCGACAGCCCTTCATCCATCGTGAACCGTTCCCGCGTCCAATCCACGGAAACCCCCAGTTGGCGAAGTTGTCCGACGATCGTTCCGCCCGATTTAGCTTTCGCGTCCCAAGCCTTTTCCAGATAAGCATCCCGCCCGATTTCGTAGCGCGTCGTCCCTTCGGATTTGAGCTGTTTGTCGAGTTGGGTACTAACGGCGATGCTGGCGTGGTCGGTTCCCGGCAGCCACAGGGTATTGCGATCGCACATCCGATGGTAGCGCACCAGCACGTCGATCAGGGTATGCTCGAAGGCGTGTCCCATATGCAGGCTTCCGGTGACGTTGGGGGGCGGAATGACGATGCAGTAGGGTTCGCCGGGACGATCGGGATCGGCTTTAAAGACTTGGCGATCTTCCCAATATTTCTGCCATTTGGCTTCGGTGGTTTTGGGATCGTACTGTGGAGGCAGGTTGGATGTCATCGATCGCGCGTGGATTTGGTGTGGTATTCAAATTTTGCCATATCCTCGGGCGATCGCGGTGATGGGGCGATGGTGGGAATGGGGCGATCGATAGCGCGCGGGATGTACGGGAAAATAACAGATCGACCGTAGGGGTCTTAGCGCAGCCATGCCGATAGGCTATACGACCGCGTTCCCCCTACTTAGGGACTTGCAAAGAAATAAGGTACCCACTCATGCGAGATACACCGGTAGGGGTCAAG
>JAXHUC010000037.1:0-51820 GCA_034189805.1 Cyanobacteriota bacterium | reverse complement strand
CAATATCTTGGGAGACTTGCCTAAAGTTATAAGTCAAAACCCGCCCTTACATCTTTTTTGTTCGTTGTCGATACCTGAATGCTTACGATTTTCTTCTGGATCGATTTTGGCATTCGATCGACAATGGGAAGCCAAGTTGGGCACGGTTGATTAACTGCTCGATTCTAGAAGTAAGGCGATCGCGCTCTTGCTGAAAGCTGATAGCTGAGTGCTGAATGCTTACGTAAATTTTAATTTTCTATGCACTTTACCGATCTATATAGTTAAATAAAAGTTCCATAAATTAATTTTATTTTTATGTTTAAATTTATCTATTTTTCATTTTTATGCTTCTTGTTTTGCATTTTTTATCCTTTTCTAGCGATCGAAAGTGGTAGTTACCGCAGACATGAAGCATGGATGAAGGAGAAAAAGATGCTTGCTTGAGGTTTATAGACTGGCAAATTTACCCGTCCAGTTGAGGTTATTCGGAGTCGAGATTTACCGTCGGTGCGAGCATCAATAGCATCGAGTCTGACTCTTGACGATCGTTGGCGATCGCCGGACGTAAAGTATCGTAAATATGGGGGTATTGTGCCTGTAACTGTTCCTGATTGAGGTTGACACCGAGAACGTCTCCATCTCGCGAGTTGATATCGTACCCAATCTCTCCATTGGCACTGTGGGAAATGGAAATTTCGTAATCGCGCAGAATCAGTCGGGTAATCGTTGTCGGTTCTTCAGCCTGCTGTTGGGCGGGAAGAGAACGGGCAAACAAAAGTTGACTGGCAAGTGCTACGAAAAGAGCAGAAAAACCGATCGAACGCATGAGAGTTAACCTCCAATTTAGGAAATATTTTCTGGAAGAATTGGATTTATTATAGCGATTCTCATTTTACTCGAGTAGACCGATGATTTAGAAATGTTCGATTACCGATTTAGTACACTTTTGCGTTGAGGTCGCGATTGGAAATAGACTCAAAAAGAAATAATGAATAACTCAGTTAAAATCTCGATCTTACCGTTCTAGTCGTTCTCGATAAAAAAGGGTACGCTGTAGGATAATCTAAACTGTATCGGCTCGTCATTCGATAGGAGATACGCACATGGAAACGCGCACCCTTGGCACTTCAGATATTCAAATTACCCCGATTTTGATGGGAACTTGGCAGGCGGGGAAGCGAATGTGGGTGGGAATTGAAGATGCCGAAACCATCAAAGCCATTCGGGCGGCTTACGATCGGGGGATTACCACGGTCGATACGGCGGAAGTCTACGGCGAGGGACATTCGGAACGCATCGTCGCTGAGGCATTATCCGATGTGCGCGATCGGGTGGTCTATGCCTCCAAAGTGTTCGCCAACCACCTCAAAGCCGATCTGGTAATCGAAGCGTGCGATCGCTCGTTAAAAAACCTGAAAACCGACTACATCGACCTCTATCAAATTCACTGGCCCTCTGGCACTTGGGATAGCGAAATCGTGCCGATCGAAGAGACGATGGGGGCATTGAACCAACTCAAAGAAGCGGGTAAAATTCGGGCGATCGGGGTATCGAATTTTTCCGTCGCCCAAATTGAAGAAGCGGCCCAATACGGACGGATCGAGAGCGTTCAGCCCCCCTATTCCCTCTTTTGGCGACAGGCGGAACGGGAACTCCAACCCTACTGCGTCGAAAAGCAAATTTCCATTTTGGCCTACTCCTCCCTCGCCCAAGGACTCCTCACCGGGAAATTCGGCCCGGACCATCAGTTTGCTGAAGGCGACCATCGGGCGAAAAATAAGCTGTACGCTCAAAAAGAAAACTACGATCGAGTCCAGTCTGCCTTAGAAAAATTACGCCCGATCGCCGAACGGAATCAATGTACTCTCGCCCAACTCTCCCTAGCGTGGTTGATTGCCCAACCCCAAACGAATGCAATTGTCGGCGCGCGCAATCCCCAACAGATAACCCGGAACGCCCAAACCGCCGAAATCCAGCTATCAGAAGCAGATTTGGCCGAAATCGATGCGATCGGACGGACGGTCACCGATAAGTTAGACGATAATCCGGTGATGTGGGATTTTTGATATCAGACTGTTAAAGGGCTGGAGACCAACCCGTTGCACCCCGATCGTGCTCTTCAATCCATTCGTAAAATTCGATCGTTTCCAGGTCGCAGCACGTACAGCCATCACAGCGATCGGGCATCGGCAATTGGCGCACTCTTCCTTTACGGACGAGCTTCGAGAGCATTTGTCGGAGTGCATCGCCTTCCATGCGAAAGTGCAGCTTGAGTTGCGCCAGGGAAACGCGACGAGAATCGATTACAAAGTCTTGCAGTTCCGTGAGAATCATATTTGCGTTCGGGATGCTTTCTGTGAATGAGCCTCCGGGGGGTTGGGAGCTTCGGGGGCTTCGGAGGCTTCGGGGGCTTCGGGAGAGGAAGACAAGGTGACAAGAAAGAATTTTGCATTTTTAATTTTTCATTTTGCATTCTCTCTCCCCTCTCCGCGTCCCCGCGTCCCCGCGTCATCTTCAACTCCGGGCAGTCTGCTCGTTCCCCCGATCGCGATCGAGAGCAATGCCTCGAGGGTTGCGGGCCAGTTTGAATAGGAAAATCGTTCCCAGCATGACTGCAATCCCACCGACGATCCAAGCCAAAGAACTACCCGGATGGACGGGGAACGTGCCGATTTGATAGAACATCACCGCCACCCAGTAGCCCAAACCCGTCGTCCACAGGGCAACCAGCAGCGTCCAACCTAAGTTCGTTTCCCGATAAACCGCCCCGGTTGCCGCCACGCAGGGGAAGTACATCAACACGAATAGCAGGTAAGCAAATGCCCCCGTCGTCCCGTCGAATCGTTGGGCCATTTGTCCGAACGTACCCACGGCGACTTCTTGGTCTTCGGCAACGGTTTCTCGATCGCTAACGTCACCGACATTCACACCCAACGGATCGAGTAGTTGGTTGCCCAAATCGGCTAAATTGGCGGGAATGCTGGCAAAGGCTTCGCCAATACCGCCCCAAAAACTAAACTCGGCTTCTTCAGCTTCCACCCCTTCCTCTTCAATAGCCAACTGACCGTAAAGGGAATCGAGGGAACCCACCATCGCTTCTTTGGCAAATACCCCGGTAAAAATGCCCACCGTTGCCGGCCAGTTTTCTTGACGAATGCCCATCGGCGCAAAGGCGGGAGTCACCGCTTGGCTGGCCGCCGACAAAATCGAATCTTTGCTATCTTGTCGTCCGAAAGACCCGTCGGTACCGACGGAGTTGAGCAGACTCAACACGGCCACCATAATTACGATGACGCGGCCTGCCCGGAGTAAAAACCCCTGGAGTCGGTCCCAAGCCCGGATCGCGACCCCTTTCAATTTCGGTAGGTGGTAGGGGGGTAACTCCATCACAAAGGGCGAGGCTTCCCCTTGCATGATGGTATTTTTCATCACCAGTCCGGTGAAGATGGCCGCCGCAATGCCGATGAGGTACAGACCGAAAACCAGATTTTGCCCGTTACGGGGAAAGAACGCCGCTGCAAACAAGGCATAAACCGGCAACCGCGCCCCGCAGGACATAAACGGGTTCATCATAATCGTCATCAGGCGATCGCGCCGATTTTCGAGAGTTCGCGTTGCCATAATCGCGGGAACGTTACAGCCAAATCCCACCAGCATCGGTACGAAAGATTTCCCCGGCAATCCCACCAGGCGCATCAATTTATCCATCACAAAGGCCGCCCGCGCCATATAGCCGGAATCTTCGAGAATCGAGAGAATGACGAAGAGAATGCCGATTTGGGGGATAAACGTGGCGACGGTTTGGATGCCTCCTCCGAGAGAGGTGACTAACCCGACGAACCATCCCGGCGCATTCAGGGATTCCAGCCAAACTTGAGGCGCATCGACGACAACCGTTCCCACGGCAATATCGAAGAAATCGATAAACGCACCGCCGATATTGATGGCGATGAAAAACATCAAGTACATCACCGCCAAGAATAGGGGAATGCCAACCCAACGGTTGAGAACGAAGCGATCGATTTGGTCCGATTTCGTAGACCCGATATCCCGATTGTGCTTGAGGGCATTCTGCATTAAGCTGCGGATAAAGCCGTAGCGACTGTCGGCGACGATGATATCGATATCTTCGTTGAGGAGTTGGTGGATTTTGCGGCGATTTTCTACCACGATCCGATCGAGTTCTTTCCCTTGCAGTTCCGGGGCCACTCGATCTTCATATTCGAGGAGTTTGAGGGCAAACCACCGAGTAGAAATTTTTCGATTGTGCCCTTTTTGGCGAACTAGGGGTTCGATTTGGCTGAGGGTATCTTCAATCACGGCCGGATACGCCACAACCGTCGGCAGATTGGCGGGGTTTTGAATGAGTTGGTTGATGCTGCTGCGGAGAACTTCGATTCCTTCGCCCAGAAACGCACTGATGGGAATCACCATGCAACCCAATCGTTGGGACAGCACTTCGGTATCGATCTCGAGTTCTCGATCGCGCGCCACATCGATCATGTTCAGTGCCGTCACCATTGGCACGCGCATTTCCATAATCTGCGTGGTCAGATACAGATTGCGTTCTAAATTTGAGGCATCGACGATATTAATAATTAAGTCGGCTTCTGCGGCGAGCAAATAGTCGCGCGCAATTAATTCATCGAGTCCCGTGCCTTCATCGTCTGCATCGAGGGAATAGACTCCGGGCAAATCGACTACAGTCAGTTCGATGCCATCGTAGCTATATTTGCCTTCTTTGCGATCGACCGTAACCCCAGGCCAATTTCCCGTCCGCTGATTTGCCCCGGTTAGATCGTTAAAAAGCGTTGTTTTCCCACTATTGGGATTGCCAATTAAGGCTATAGTATATTTTGTCATCTCTTAGACCCAAGTTAAGTACCCAAATTCAGTTGAATTGTTGTTGAATTCAACGGTTTCGATCGATAGATGCGTCTGATTTTTTAATCTTTTTCAACCCAATTTTTCAACGACGATCGCCGCTGCTTCGTCTTTGCGCAAACTCAATTTGAAACCGCGCACGAGAATCTCCACCGGATCGCCGAGGGGGGCAACGTGGGTAACGGTAAACTCCGTACCGGGCGTGAGTCCCATTGCTAACAATTTTTTCTTATAAGCTTTCTGACTGGGATTGTCAGTTGATTGGTAACGAGAGACTTTGCCTTGCTCGTTCACCTGAAAATCTCTTAAAGCAATTGCGCAATTATCCATCTCCACCTCTTGCACTTCTACGACATAATCGAAGGGTCGATCGGAAACGAGGATTTGCCGTGCGATTCCACCATCGATACCGATTCGAGTTTCCCCAACTCCGACGAGAAAGTTTCCCGCCAGATTTTTGAGGACGCGAATCGCCATACCCGGCGCGAGTCCCATCCCGATGAGACGATTCGTACCATCTTTACTTTGGTAGCCGGCAATCCACAGGCGATCGCCGACTTTAGCTCGATCGAGAGTCACGATCGAACGCTTTTGCTTAGGGTTATTCATGTCGGCTAAACCCTTCAGTTTGTTATTTCAATTCAAGATACACCCGATTTTGATTTATCGACAATTCTTTTCATTTATCTTTGGATTTGAGTGCGATCGGTTTGAGGCAATCGAAAGTTGCCTCATGAGAGTTACATTTCGTTAAATTTTGCTCGAGTCTTGAATTGACAACGTTTGAGGGACTTATCGATTGAATAAAATAAAGCTAACCCAACGATTGTGATGTCATACGTCGTATAAATTCTTAAACCAATTCACAAACAGTTTGGCTTTTGGATGCTGCGGATTGAGAATTTGCTCGATTACTGCCTGATGTAATTGCCGTCCGGGTGGATTTTGCCACGCTAACCACGTATAAATATAGGCTTTATCGAACCATACCTCTTTAAAAGGTGCATCACATTTTTTAGCTTCTTTGGCAACTTGTTGAGCATATTGCCATAAAGTTTCATTTTCGTCAGGCACTAAATACGCTAAAAACGTTTCCAACATGCCTCTATTTTGATTATCTGGTATCACCCAAACACCAAATTTTATTCCTGTTTGAGTTTGATGGATGAGTCCGGTATCTGGAAGTTTTTCGGGAAAATCGGAAATGCTTTTTAAGCAAGCATTTTGGATGCTTCTCCAACGATCTGAAAAGTTATCGTCTGCATCGACAATTAAACCCAATGCGCGGAGTCCTGATGCTTTGAGTTCTGTGGAGATAATATCCGCATCAATAAATTCATCACTTCCATAGTCTTCTATATAAACAATTGCAGTATCTTTCGTTTCTCCCCAAGGAATTCCATTTTTTTCAATGAGTTCTGGGATTACTCGCCTATCTTGTACTCCCTCAACAATCAGCTTCTTAGGATGATATCGTTTTGCCATTCCTAACGAACCTCAATCCCTCGTTCGGCAGCGATCGCAATTTCACGTTCGGAGAAAACTATACTCGTATTTTTATCTCGTTCGATGCGATGAATTGTGATGCCATCTTCCGAGACATCTTCCCGACTGGCAATACTGGCTAAACTTGTCCAACAGTCACTATTGTGGGTGGTGGCAAAAACTTGTACGTTGAGTCGTTTTGCTGTTTCCCAAATTAGCTTCCACATATCAGCCATTACTGTAAAATGAAGTCCCGTATCAATTTCATCAACGAGTAAAATACCATTTTTGACGTTTGCAATTGCCAGAGCCAGACCTAGCATTCGCCAGATTCCATCCCCTAAACTACCAATAGGTACGCGCCGATCGCTATCTGAAAGACGTACGACAAAACCACCGCGAGAAGGTTCTCTATAGCCATATTGGTTGAGTGCGACAGAAGCAATTCGTTCGAGTTTTGGTTCAATTGTTTGAAGTGCTTCATAAATAAGCGTTTCGTTTTCCGTTAAAACAATTCGATCGAATAAATCAACTGTCAGTTTAGTGTCTAAGGAAGAGGATGTAATAAATCGTACGCTTGAATTTTTTTCTTTTACATCCCTACGCGAAATTCTACGATATTGTTCGGAAATTCCATTATTAGGTGATAATGGAAGGTGTAACAAATTAACGATTTCATCATCAACAGTCCATTTATTAATAAATTTTGGAACTTTATCTAATTTTGAATCCTCATTTTTTATATCTTGATTGAAATAAATAGACTCTATCGTCATCGCTGAGAAGTCTATTAATGCTTCAAATTTTTCTTGAATTTCTTGTTTTAAACCTGAAATTAAAAATTTACTTCCTCCTTCTAGTTTATGAGTATGAAAAAAGTGGCAAATATCAAACTCTATTTCCAAATGTGGGTTTGCACTGAAGTCTTCACTAACTAGATATTCTCCTCGACGTTCTAAAATTTCAAGAATAGGTTTGAGGTCTGATTTAGAAGACAAAAGTTGAATTGCCTCTAGAATTGATGTTTTTCCACTATTATTAACTCCAACCAATAAATTTAAGCGACCTATATTTTCAAGCTTAAAGGATTGAAAACCTCGAAAATTGTAAATTTCAATTGTTTTATACATTTTTTTTGAGATAGTGAAAACTTGCGAACTCTAGATTCTTAAAGTTATAGAAAAAGAGCAATTTCCGATTTCGATCGAGAAATTGCTCTTTTCCATCGCTTGCAATAGTAGCTTCAAACCACCACGAAATTTACCAACTTATTCGGCACGACGATCGCCTTTCTAATCTCCTTCCCGGCAATATATTTCTGTGCTACTTCCGACTCGCGGGCGTATTTCTCGAGTGCGGCTTTGTCTGCACTCGCCGGAACCTGAATCGTGCCGCGCGTTTTACCCATCACCTGAATCACCAAGGTAATTTCATCCACCACCAAAGCGGTTTCATCGACGATGGGCCACTTTTGCAAATGGATCGATTCCGTATTACCAATTCCATGCCACAACTCCTCGGCAATGTGCGGCGCAAACGGTGCGAGTAGCTTAATTAAGGTTTCCACCCCTTCTGCATACGCGCCCGATGTTTTGCACTTGGCATCATTGAGGGCATTACTCAGTTTCATCAACTCGGAAATTGCCGTATTGAACTGATAGTCTCCCTGGAAATCTTCTGAGACTTCGCGAATCGCCGTGTGGATGGCGCGGCGCAGGTCTTTCTCGTCCTTGGTTAATTTACCGGTTTTAACTGGAGTTCTCTCAGAATTGGCAAAATCTGCCACCAATCGCCACACCCGATTCAGGAAGCGGAACTGACCCTCCACATCCGCATCGTCCCATTCCAAATCCTTCTCTGGCGGGGCTTTAAACAGAATGAACATCCGCGCCGTATCCGCCCCGTACTTCTCGAGTACTGGCAAGGGATCGACACCGTTATATTTCGATTTGGACATTTTCTCGAAAAAGACCGATAGCGGTTCTCCCGTTTCCGGGTCAGTGGGATTCTCCAAATCGATGTCGCTGGGGGCGAAATATTGCCCCGTGTTTGCGTTCTTATAGGTCGTTGCCTGCACCATTCCCTGAGTCAGTAGGCGGGCAAACGGTTCGTCGTAGTTGAGCAAACCCCGATCGCGCAAGACCTTGGTAAAGAAGCGAGAATACAGCAGGTGTAGAATTGCGTGTTCGATGCCCCCCACGTACTGATCGACACTCATCCAATCGTTCGCCTTTGCCACCTCAAACACGCGGCGATCGTTGTTGGCATCGGTATAGCGCAAGAAATACCACGACGAATCGATAAACGTATCCATCGTATCGGTTTCCCGTTTGGCTGGCGTACCGCAAGTGGGACAGGGAACGTTTACCCAACTCTCCAACCCCGCTAAGGGCGAACCTTTCCCGGTTAATTCCACGTCCTCGGGCAACTCCACCGGTAAATCAGCATCGGGAACCGGAACCGCGCCGCAATCGGGACAGTGAATAACCGGAATCGGCGTACCCCAATAGCGCTGGCGAGAAATTAACCAATCTCGCAAGCGGTACTGCACCCGCGCTTTACCAAAACCTTCCGCAGCAGCATAGTCAATAATCGCTTGCTTCCCATCGGTTGAAGCCGTCCCGTCGAACTGCCCGGAATTCACCATGATGCCAGGTTCGGTATAGGCCTCTTCTAAAGGCGCGCTGCCATCTTCCCCATCCGGGGCGATAACCACTTTAATCGGTAGGTCGTTTTCGCGGGCGAAGCGGAAATCTCGGGTGTCGTGGGCGGGAACCCCCATCACCGCGCCAGTTCCGTATTCGTACAACACGTAATCGGCAATCCAGATGGGAATCTCTTCCCCGGTAAAGGGATTAATCGCCATCCCTCCGGTGGGAATACCTCGTTTGGGTTTATCCTCGGCCGTCCGTTCGAGTTCGCTTTGGTCCCCAACTTCTTTGACAAACGCTTCTACCGCGTCTTTACGTTCGGCAGTGGTGACGCGAGTGGTGAGGGGATGTTCGGGGGCCAATACCACGTAAGTCACGCCGCAAACGGTATCGGGACGGGTGGTAAATACGCCAATTTTTTCCTCGTTTCCCATATCGTTTCCCACAATGGGAAATTCTAAATACGCGCCGACGGATTTGCCGATCCAGTTGGCCTGCATTAATTTGACTCGATCGGGCCATCCCGATAATTTATTTAAATCCTCGAGTAACGCTTCGGCATAGTCAGTAATTTTCAGAAACCACTGTTTGAGCAGTTTGCGTTCCACTTTCGCCCCGGAACGCCACGATCGCCCTTCGTTATCCACCTGTTCGTTGGCGAGTACCGTCTGGTCGATCGGGTCCCAGTTGACGGCAGATTCTTTCTGATACGCCAATCCCGCCTGGAAAAACTGCAAGAAAATCCACTGCGTCCATTTATAGTAGTCTGGAGAACAGGTGGTGACTTCTCGCTCCCAATCGATGGCAAATCCCAACTTTTGCAGTTGGTCGCGCATCTGGGCGATATTTTGATACGTCCACTTCGCTGGGTGAATCCCCCGAGCGATCGCTGCATTTTCTGCCGGGAGTCCGAAAGCATCCCACCCCATCGGATGTAGCACGCGATATCCTTGCATCCGCTTCAAACGGGCGATCGCATCGGTAATCGTATAGTTGCGCACGTGACCCATGTGCAGGTTCCCCGAAGGGTAGGGAAACATGGACAGGGCGTAGAATTTGGGCTTGTTACTTTCTTGTGGGGTGCGGTCTAAGCCAGACTCTGCCCAAATTTGCTGCCATTTGGCTTCAATAGTTGCGGGGGGATATCGAGACTCCACGAACACTACTCCCGATCGATACTCTAGATGTTGCACAATTTCTTGCACAGCTATTGTGGCATATTCCCGATCGCAGATTGAGTTGGCTCGAGAGGGGCGATCGGGAATATGTAATATTATATGTTACAAATTTAAAGACTGTGTGAACGTGGGTTTGACGCTTTTAATCTATGCTATTCTACCTCACTGAGGGGCATAACCCCTCCGTACGGGGAATCAGTTGATTTGGGTTTTGCTAGATCGGTCTTGAAGCGATCGCTCTGGCATTAGTTATGCATAAAAGCTTTAAAAAATAGAGTCAGACCATCGATTGAATGGGTGAAGATATTTCCGTGTTTCGTACTTAAGAGACTCGGACCGATCGATTGGGGGATAACTGTCATTTACCGTCGATGCTGCCGCTGGCCAATGTTCGATCGCCGAGAATCGAGCCGATCTAAACGCGGTTCAAATCCTTCGGCTTTCTCGTTTGAGAAAAAGAAAAAGGCAACATCACTTGGTTTTGGGATTTCAGGAACTCACACAAATAGGATTAGAAATTGATGCTACAGCGCCAGAACACTTTTGCCAATCCCCTATGCTGGGTTACCGCCGCCTTTGCCGTCGCCACCACCGTTGCCACCCTTCCCGCAGAGGCGATCGCCGCGACGATTTCTGCCACTGCTTCTGGCAGCATGACTCCAACCATCGACGAATCCGGCAATCCCCTGATTAACGGAGATTTCACCATTACCCCCACCGCCTCGGCGAGAAACAACCGTCTGGGCAATGCATTAGACGAAATTACCACCTGGGATTTCGATTTCACCGACGATCCGAATTTTTCAGCATTCCCCACCTCGGAAGAATTGACCTCTGCCTTGCTGACGTTAACCCTCAGAAGCAGTTTCAACGTCTCCTCCGATGACGTGAAAATCGTCGGACTCCCGGAAATCGAAGATATCGATTTCTTGCAAGGTCTGGCCCCGAGAACCGTAACGACCTTTACCCTCGACTTGCTCGACTACTACAGCTCGAGCGACATTCTCGATGCGTTCACCAGTGGCGTGGCCGGTCTGATTCCCATGGAATACCGGGATGATGCCCTGATTTCCTTTGCCCAACTCGATTTGACCGTTGACGATGCCACCGGAGGGGCAACCGTTCCCGAACCGACAGCAACCTTGAGTTTGCTTGCTATTGGGATTGCTGGATTCTTCTCGAAACGCCAGCGTCAAGATCGTCAAGCGTAAGTAAACCTTTCGAAATGGTTAGCTCTCGGAGGCTTCGGGGGCTTGGGAGGCTTTGGGGGAGAGTGAATGCAAAATTCTTCCTTGTCTTCCTTGTCTCCCTCTCCGCGTCACCGCGTCCCCGCGTCCCCGCGTCACCGCGTCCCCGCGTCCCCGCGTCCGGAGCGTCATCTCCTTCCCCACCTCCCCATCTCCAAAGCCTCAGACTTCTTCATCCACCACCAATTGTTCGCTTGTCAGAATATTCTCTACATCTAAAATCGTCATCATCTTCTCTTTATAACGCACCGTTCCCCGCAAGAACTCTTCATCGAGGGAAGAAACCCGCGCTGGTAGAGGAGCGATCGCCGATGGATGAATGTGAGTCACATCGAGCACCTCATCGACGGTAATTCCGGCGACAAACTCATCCACTTCGACGACGATCGCCTTCGAGACCAAAGTTGCCGACGAAATTGGTAAATTGAGCAAGCCGCGAATCGCCACCAACGTGACAATTTCTCCGCGCAGATTCATATTGCCGATAATATGCGGGGGACAGCAAGGAACGGGAGTAACTTGGTGAATATCTGTAAATTCTCGGACGGCGCGCAGATCCAAACCGAAGTATTCCCCGTTCAACCCCACCACTGCCAAAGGAATGGAGTCCCCAGTATCTTCCTCTTCGGCAATCTGCCTCAAGACCTCCGCGCGCTGGCGAAACAGTTCTCGATCGTCGGAAGTGGCATGGAGTCCGAACGGTGGCAATTCTGTGGAGAATCGATCGGATTCCGACAAACCCAATTCTTGGGTGGGAGTGTTTTGAGGAGGTTGAAAATCGATCGGTCCCGAATCGCGCATGAGTCGATCGCAATCGAGCAAGGTAATAATTGTTTCTCCCACCCCGGCAACACCGGATGAAAAACGACTGCGCGAGACTTGTGAGGAACCCACCGCAGAGCCAACTATCGCATCCCGTCCGTAGTCTAGGGCTTCGGAAATCGACTCCAACGGCAGCATCTGTACCTCATGCACCCGATCGACAATAATTCCCAGGTGCAGTCCGTCCCGTTCGAGAACGATGACGCTATCGTCGGGGGTATAGTCTCGCCATCGATACCCCATACGCAAATTCAAATCCATCACGGGCAAAATCGTTCCCCGCAAATTCAACACACCGACAATATCCATCGGTGCTTCGACGGCCGGACTTAACTCAGGTAGAAAGAAGACTTCGAGAACCGCACTTGCTTCTACGCCGAAACGGGAGTGTTTTAAACTAAAAATTAAATAGGGAATCGTTTCCATAACTCTCGCGCCCGATGCGATCGCGGTTCGGGAATGTCCTCCGGCGACGGAAATCTAGCTGTTATCGGCGTTAAATTTCGCTGGCGACTACAGCCCCACTTCGATCGGATCGAACTGCTCCAATACTTCACCAGCCGTCAGTCGAGCGATGGGATCGACAATTGCTCCAGAGGGTAAGGTTCCGAGTAACCTCAAAGCCGTCGATTGCATCTTACTCGCTTGAGCTAGGTTTCTTTCTTTACGATACACTGCGGCGAGTTCGAGATAGGCAAAAACGGATGTGGGTTCGAGGTAAATGATTTGCCGGAGTAAATCTTTGGCTTTGAGGGTATTGCCTTGCACTTCGGCAATCCGCGCGAGTAGATAGTGTAGTTCGATCTGTAATTCGATCGGCTGCGAATCTAGGGCAAATGCCTGCACGCAATAATACGTTGCTTTTTGGTAATCGCCCAAGCTGGCATAGGCTTGAGCGATCAGAGAATATCCTTTCAGGTCATTGGGTGCGGTTTCGAGCATTCGTTGAGCGGCTTGAATCGCTTCGGGGTAAGCCCCTCGGTCGAGTAACCGATCGATCGTTTGAGAAAGGGTTTTCAGATCGATCGATTCGCGGGACGATCGGGGCGACGGTGAGGGGGAGGAAGTGCGGTAGGTCGAACGATGGCTTGGTGTATGGCTTGATGTGCTGCGGGTTGACGGCAGTGGCGAGGGAGGAGTTATATCGAATTTTTGGCAGCTTGGCACTCGACCTAACGTCGGTGGCGATGACTTCCCAATGGGGAGAGGCAAGCCACAAGTCTGAGCTTTGGGTTGAGTTGCCGCATTAACGGGTTTGCGAGAATTGAGGTCGCCCAAGCCTCTGGGTGATGTTTGAGGACATCTGCTTTTTCGTTGGTAAATCGCGGAGTTGGGAAACACGAGGGTTTGCAATCGAGCCAAAGCGGACTCGGGTAATTCTGCATGAGCGGTCATTAAATATCCGCCCGGTTGTAGGGTACGATCGAACTTTTCGATCGCCCGTTCGATCGCCTCTTCTTTAAAATAGATAAAGACGTTCCGGCATAAAATCAGATCGATATTTTTTAAATTGAGATCGGTAAATCGATCGGTGACGAGATTCAGATAGGCAAACTTCACCATTTCTCGAATCGAGCGATCGAGTTTCCATCCCTCTTGATGTTGGGTAAAGTATCGTTTTTTGACTTGCGAGTCGATCGAACGAAACGACCAATCTCCATAAATACCGCGCTTTGCTTTATCGAGAATCGTTTGATTGATGTCCGTACCAATAATTGAAAGATTCCAATCGGATAAATCTGGAAGTAGCTCTTGCAATAAAATCGCCAGAGAATAGGGTTCTTCTCCCGAAGAACAAGCCGCACTCCAAATTTTGAGGGTGGGCGTACCGCTAGTCTTTCGTTTTTGAGCGATTAATTTGGGGAGAATTGTCCGTTTGAGGAGATTGAATTGACCCGAGTCGCGAAAGAAATAACTTTCAGTCACTGTCAGCAAGTTAATTAGTTCTTGCCATTCATTAGCATATCCCAAAAAGGGGGTTGTTAGATTGGGACTGGGGGTTTGCTCTAAAACTCGATAATAGTCTTCTAAGGAACTCAGACCCAGAACCCTCGTTCGCTCGAAGAACTTTTCTTGGAGTTGTCCGATATCTGCCGTTCTGATAGATAAACCCGTTCGCACAGAAATCAACTCGACCGACTTTTGAATCAATTCTTGAGTCATAGTAAGTTCCCTGGGTACTATTGGCTTCCATTCGGTCGAATTTCGGTCGCAAACCAATCGCGACGGCATCGCAGCTCCCACCCCAATACACTCCTGTTTCATAACTTAACTTAACTTTCTCGATTTTTGCTTGGGTTTTCACCGAGTGGGGAAATCTCGACAAGTTTCCTCCCCGGTTGTGGCAATGAACGTTATGATGAAGAAGTTAGTTAAGTTCTGTAAAGAAAATTGACTGCCGCGTTTACAGCACCCAACAGCTTTACGACACCCTCCTCCTGGCACGCCCTCAAGCCATTGTGGCAAGGGGATGAAACCAATGTACAGCAGGGTTTACCCCATCATCAGTTAGCCCCTGCATGGCAGATGTTACTCTTAGGGGACGGTTCGCCGACTCGCCATTTAAGACTGCTGACTGGCGAATCTATAGAGGTCGATGTCATTGATATGTCCTCGATTGGTATGGATTCTGATGGAGCACCGGAGTTGATTCAAGCCGTCCCCGGTCCTCGATTGCGGCGACAGGTCTGGCTGAGAACGGCTTCCGGGCAGCGACTCGCCTATGCTGCATCTTGGTGGGATATCCGACACATTGACGAGTACCTACAAAATCGATCTTTACCCATTTGGGATAACTTGACCCGCTTGCATACCGAACTGTATCGAGACGTTCAAGGACTTTATTACGGTCAGAGCGAAGCGCTCGAGCAAGCTTTCGAGCGAAAAGAACCATTTTGGGGTCGCCATTATTTGTTTTGGCATAACGGTCAACCCCTAACACTGATTTATGAAGTTTTTTCACCGTATCTAGCTAAGTATCTCGGCTCGATGAAACAGGATAATGTTTGAGAAAATCCTATTTTTCGATGTTGTCGCTCGTCAGAGCAAATTGAGACAGCCGGGTAGGTGAATCTTTATTTTTCTCAGGTGTTTGGTCTTTCGACCGACGATCGAACCAATTGAGATGATTGTCAGTCATTTATTTATTATGCATGAGTTACCCTTAATTTCTGTTCGTCGGAGACTTTTTTTCGCGCAAAATGAATTAAGGAACTAGCCTCATTATCGGCTCTTGCAAGGAGGTTTAGTTTCTTATACCTATCCAGATTTTATTTTTTTAACTCAAATTTTGTCAATATAAAGACACAAAAATGAGTATTTTCCACAGGGATTTTGGTTGTTTTTCTTAAAGACTTCGGCAAATTCACCAGGGTCGATCGAACTTAACGAGTTTAATCCGAACTGAATTCGCCTTCAACTTAGACCGATATTAATTGTCCAGGGATAAAAACTGACGGTTTAGTAACGTTGTCAACTCTGGCCTCAACTCGATCGAGCCACTTTCGACTAAGAGTTGGGCAAGCGTTTTCAGGGCAACCGGAAAAGAATCGAGCGTCTTATCTGATTCAAATAAAACAGAATTCTCCGCTAGGCTCAAAGATTTAAAACGAGAATCGTAGTTTCGATACTGTTCGATCGTCACATCAGCTCGATCGGCCATCATTTCTTCAGTCTTCTCGGGATTTTCTCGAATAAAATCCAACGTTTCAAACCAAACTTCAACCGCCCCTCGTACTTTCTCTGGATATCGATCGAGAATCTGACGGCGGACTGAGAGCGTATTGAAAAATAAACCGGGAAAATTCACCGAACTCCATAACTCTCGAGAACCGTTACGCGCCAAGGCAAAGGTGGTATGGGGGGCGGATAAACCGATCGCCTCGACTTCCCCAGAAACAAACGCTTCGACTGCCTGCTCGGCATCCAAAACTTCGATCTCCACATCCTCGAGAGAGAGTTTTGCTCTTTGGAGTCCGATGAATAAGAGTAAATGGTGGGCTGCTCCCCGCGCGAGAGCAATTTTTTTTCCTTTGAGATCGGCAATCGTTTGAATGGCATCGCTGGCAATGATTTTTTCGTTACCCATGGATCGATCGCTGACTAAGACGATCGATAAATCCGCACCAGCGGCAACCGAGCGAATCGTATCGATAGCACTTTGAGGATTGAGATCGAGCAAACCCGATTCGAGTGCGGCAACAGCTTCCCCATATTCCTCGAACCACTTGGCATCGATATTCTGCTGGCGAGCTTCAAATAAATCTTCCTTCCGGGCAACCAACCAGGGTAAATAGCTCGGATTGGGGCTAAAGCCGAGATTGAGGGGAACTGCCGTCGAGATATCCCCCGCTTTGGGATCGGGAGCGAGGCTCGACGTGCAACCCGTCAAAACCCACAAACACAAACAACATAAAACCAGCCAAGTTCTCAGAGGACGAAGGTTCATATTTTTTCGAGGGTTGTCGAGGGTTGGCGGAAAATCGATCGAAAAGAGTTGGGTGGCTCGGATTTCGCTCGATGCTTATCGAGTTTAATGTACGCGATGACCCCAACAGATTGCCAAAGGCAATCGAGCGATCCAGTACAATAAATGATGCAACGTCGATCGCCTTCTCATTTGCGAGTCCTCCGATCTTGGTACTCTCTCCGAAGCTGACGCAACAACCTTGGCACGAAACCTACAGCGAGATTATCGATGTTCGCTCGCCGAACGAGTTTGCCATCGATCGAATGCCCGAAGCGATTAACCTCCCCGTTCTCAGCGACGCAGAACGCGCTAAAGTCGGCACGATCTACAAACAAGTTAATCCCTTTGAAGCGCGAAAAATCGGTGCGGCATTAACCGCCCAAAATATTGCCCGTCACCTCCAGCATCACTTTGCCACCAAATCCAAAGAGTACCGACCGCTCGTGTATTGCTGGCGAGGGGGACAACGATCGCAAAGTCTGGCTTCGGTGTTAGCTGCCATTGGTTGGTCGGCAACGGTGCTCGAAGGCGGTTACAAAACCTATCGAACTTACGTGCGATCGCAACTCGAACATCTGCCCGATCGCTTCTCCTATCGCATTTTAGCCGGAGCGACCGGGAGCGGCAAAACTCGCATCCTCCAGCGGCTGGCCCAACTCGGCGCTCAAGTACTGGACTTGGAAGCGATTGCCAACCATCGCGGCTCGATTTTGGGGGAAGTGTGGGCGGAAAATCCCACGCCGCAACCGAGCCAAAAAGCCTTTGAATCTGGGCTGGTGCAACAGTTACAGTATTTCGATCCTGGTTTGCCCGTTTGGGTGGAATCCGAAAGCAATAAAATCGGGCAAGTCTATCTTCCCCCCGCTTTGTGGAATCAGATGAAACGATCGCCGGGGATAGAAATCGAACTGGCGATCGAACATCGGGTCAATTGGCTGATGCAAGAGTACGAGTGCTTGGGACGGCATCGGGAGTTTCTTGCCACCAAGCTCGAAGGGTTGAAGTCCCGTCACGGTCACCAAAAAGTGCGTCAATGGTACGATACGATCCAACGAGGGGATGGCAAAACCCTAGTCGCCGATTTGCTTGTCTCCCACTACGATCCGAGCTACGAGCGATCGCTCTTACACTGCTACCCTCACCTCACGCGCGGTGTATCGCTCCCGGATTTGTCGCCAGATAGCATTGATGTATTTTGCGAGCGACTCATTCAAGATGCGATCGGGCGATCGATGGTTTCTCAAAAGCGAGAGTGAAAGAACCCGATGATACTCGAAGTGGCAATTCTCAATATTAAACCCGAACTCGCCGGTGAATTTGAAGCCGCGTTTGCTGCTGCTTCGACGATTATTGCCTCGATGCCCGGATTTCTCGATCTCGAACTCCAGCATTGTTTGGAAACGGCAAATCGCTACATTTTGCTGGTACGTTGGGAAACCCTCGAAGACCACACCATCGGGTTTCGACAATCTCCGCAGTATCAAGAGTGGCGCGATCGATTGCATCACTTTTACGAACCGTTTCCGACGGTAGAACATTACGAAATGGTGGTTCAAAATGGAGTTAATAGCTCTCCTGCTAATCAATGAAACTGCTTACTTTTCTGCTGCGCTCTTCTCAGATTACGCGACATGTTGTACGTGAAGCTTCGTCCCCGACCATGAGATCTCAGGAATATCCTCTGCTCGAAAATTGTCGATTGTGATGTTAAGTTTGCTCATATCAGCTTGGGGTTATTTATGCGGAGTATTCATCATACTTTGCCTCAGCAGAATGTGGTTAAGACACTAATGAGTCTCGTTCGTCTCGGTCTGGAATTTACTTTTCCGGGGGGTTATGCAAAAGGTCCGAGCGTCAGTTTGCGTATGACTGATAGACACCTCCCATCTCGGATAGGTTTGTGCCAGCGTCGCGCGCTGCTGTCTAAGGTCAATACTGGGCATGTGTTCTTGGATTAGATCTAACGTCTCTTCCACAAGAGACCCTAGCTCCTTTGTTCCGCTCGTGACCTCTGACTGAAAGATGTACTCTAGTCGCGCAAAGAGCTGAGGTGGTTTGATAGTCATCACTTCAGTCCAATGTCTCGTCCATTTATAGCCAGGATGGTAGATGCGGTTGACTGCAAACAGTATGTTGAGTATCCACCTGACAAAAGAACAGGTGTTTTCGTATAGCATCGGTAGCTCAAGGCGCTGCGTCAAAATGCGCTGACCATCAAACGGACGAAACTTTAGGTGCTTCTGAACCATCGCAATCGCAAGCTGCTCGGGATATTGCTCAATCTGAGCTTGCCAGCGCTGAATGACATTCTCACCGTGAAGAATCACCCCATACTGAAGATGAGACACAACGGTTTGATTCTCGAATAAAAGTCCGTGCTGAGATACGTCGTATTGTTCGACAACGCTCGCAACAATGTCGTCTATCGTACTATGTGCCCAGTGTCCCGCCTCTACTTTCATCCCTAGTAGATAGAACTGCTCTAACCAAGCGCGTTGGGCTTCACCATACGGTTCAATTTGCCAGTCACTTACTCCGATATCGCTAGATACGGCTTCTAGTTCTTCGACAGAGGGTAGCTGTGTCCAGATGAAGGCTAATTCGAGATCGGAGTATTGGTCAGAGATACCTAGCGCCGCTGAGCCAAAAACGAAACACGCTTCAATGTTTGGAGAAGCCGCGAACAAAGGAGCTATCTCATGAGCTAGAGAGATACGCCATACGCTATGTTCAGTTGCCTTATCAGTAGCCACAATACTCTTCCAAAAAGTTGTACGTCACTCTAAAAAGCATAAATTGTGTATGTCTATACCGTTCCTGTTCGCAAACGACGCTATCAAGATTGCGCTCGCCATAGGGATAGTTGCCGGGGTCGCAACTTACCAGAACTCTGGTACGTAAACCCACTCTCCAGAACGAAAAAAGAGTACTGTTGTTATAGCAGTTTGTAAAAACTTTGTAAAAACATTGACCCCGCGTAGGGGTAGTACCTCCGTGCCTACCCCATGGTTGCTATAGTAGTTAGCCGCATTTGAGATGAACTCCGCACAAGCGGCGATCGCCCTGGGTAGTAATTTAGGTAACTCCCGCCAAATCCTGGAGATGGCGATCGATCGCCTCGATAATACCCCTGGCATTCGCGTTACGGGTTGTTCTAGATGGTATCGTACCGTTCCCATCGGCCCACCCCAACCGGATTATTTAAATGGTGCGGTGACATTAGAAGTCTGCCACACTCCCGATCGATTGCTCGAAATCTTACTGAATATCGAAACCGATTTCGGTCGCACGCGCCAGCAACATTGGGGACCGCGAACCCTAGATCTAGATTTATTATTATTCGATCGCCTCATCCTCGAGACCCCCAGCCTACAAATTCCCCATCCTCGGATGAGAGAACGCGCCTTCGTCCTCGTTCCCCTCGCAGACCTAGCGCCCGATTGGGTCGAACCCGTTTCGGAACAAACGATCGCTCAACTGCTGCAAAGTGTCGATCGTTCCGGTATCTTGCCGATTTAGGATGCGATCGGGCAACTCGGAGCGGTATATTGACCCCATACCTCCTGGATTTTTATCCCGGTGGAGTATCTCACCATGACGAATATCACAAATCACAGAGTACGCAAAATCCATGTTACCCGGTCAAGAACCTCCGCAAATTCTCAAGCAGCGACTGTTTTACCGAGGTCGTCGATTCAATTTCGATGTCAACCGCCTGCGCCTTCCCAATGGGGCTGAAGGCGAGTGGGAGTGCGTCCGACACCCTGGCGGCGCGGTGGCGATTCCCGTCACGAATGACGGGCAACTGGTTCTAGTGCGACAGTACCGCTTTGCCGTCCGAGGTCGCTTGTTGGAGTTTCCAGCCGGAACCGTCGAACCTAACGAAGATCCCGCCCAAACTGTCGAGCGAGAAATTCAAGAAGAAACCGGCTATCGCGCCAAGGAATGGAAGAATTTGGGACAATTTTTCCTCGCTCCGGGTTACTCTGACGAAATTATTTACGTGTTTCTCGCCCGAGACTTAGAAAAACTGGAAACACCTCCCCAGCAAGATGCCGATGAAGATATGGAAACGGTATTGATGAGTCCGAGCCAACTCGAAGACGCGATTCGGGCCGGAGAACCAGTCGATGCTAAATCGATCGCCTGTTTAGTACTCGCTCGTCCGTTTTTGTGAGGCACAGCTTCGATAACATCGGGGTTTCTACCCAATTTCTACCAATGCTCTGAGTTCGGCAGAACCCAGAGTTTTACATTCGATCGCCCTCCAAGGTTAATCGAGAACCTGTAGAAAGCCTTTTTGGAGCAGCTCGAACACTTTTCGGATTTCCACTTGCTCTTTAACGGCAATCGGATCTTCCGATCGGGCGGCTGCCGCGAGTGCTTCTCGATCGGCAAAGGTAATTTGACCCGAGGCGAGGATTTTTTGGACGATGGGTGTCAAGGAATACATAATTTCAAACCATTTCAAGTAGACGCAACAGAAGAGATCGATTTTTGAATCGCCGCTTTCTCGGCGACTTACAAACGAGCAACGGACCGATCGCGATTTGCCATCGTCCCCCTACCCGACGATCGAGAAGCTCTTAACAGCCGCGCGAGGAATCTGGTACTCCAACGGCGCGGACTGAAGAACGCAGACTGAAGATGTGAGAGTCTGGGCTTGGTAGCATTTTTATAATGTTAATGTTAATCATCTCGCACCTGTAAAAAATAAGAAGTGACCGCTTCCTGACAAAAAGATGACAACGATCGAGTATGAGTGCGATCGTTCGATCTGCTCTAAGGCGATCTGTTGCCAATCGTGGGTGCGATCGCGATCGCAGGTTCGAGCCAGATTGGAAAATCGGACCGCATTCGCTCTCCAAATATCGGGCAAACCTTTTACTATAGATAAAAAAGAGCCAAAATCGGTCAAACCATTTTGCCAACATTGAGAGGGACTCGGACAAACAAGCGGGTTTGCAGCGAGGGGGTCAACTCCCGTTTTCCATCGAACCCGTTGTGAGGCGTTCTTTCAACAACAGTTTCAAAATGGTAAGCGGTATCGTCTTCAAGTTTCCAGTTTGAGTTTCTAGTATGCTCATCACCAGTAAGTATCCCTCCGACACCTTTCGCGATCGCGCTTTAGAGATCGCGCTTCGAGAACGGCGCATCAGACTCGCCCAACACATCGATTTTCCAGTCGTTCTCTGGTCGGGACAGCGGCAGTCGCGAAACTTCCGAGCCAATCAATATCCCTTTCGTGCCAGCAGCCATTTTCTCTACTTTGCAGGCATCCCCATCCCCAATGCGGCAATTCGGTTAGAAGCAGGTAAACTCGAACTGTTCGTGGACGATCCCGGTCCCGGCGACGCACTCTGGCACGGGGAGATGCCCAAACGTCACGAAATGGCTCGCCTCATCGGTGCGGATGCTGCATTGCCTCTGGTGGAGTTAGCCTCGCGTTCGACGGGGGCAGCCACGGTTCCCCTGCCCGAACTGGCCTCGGAACAAGCTCGCGTACTGGGGCGATCGCTCTGGTCTTCCACAGAACCTCAAGGTGTCGATCGAGAATTAGTACGGGCGATCGTGGCGTTGCGATCGAATCATGATGCCGCAGCCCTGGCTGAATTGCGCGCTGCCGCAGCCGTCAGCGTCGAAGCTCACAAAGCCGGGATGACCGCTACAAAAAGCGCCACCACCGAAGCCCAAGTACGCGGGGCGATGGAAGGGGTGATTATCGGTCAAAATATGACCTGCGCCTATAACAGCATCGTCACGGTCTGCGGGGAAGTGTTACACAACGAACAATACCACCATCCCCTGAAATCGGGAGACTTGCTGCTTGCGGATGTGGGGGCGGAAACGGCTAACGGTTGGGCGGCTGACATTACTCGAACCTGGCCGGTGAATGGCAAGTTTTCTGCCACCCAGCGAGATTTGTACCAGGTGGTGCTTGCAGCGCACGATCGGGCGATTGAAGCGGTACGTCCCGGTGTGGAATATCGCAATATTCACCTACTTGCCGCCCGAGTGCTCGCAGAAGGCCTGGTGGATGTGGGGATTTTGCAGGGCAATCCTGAAGATTTAGTGGAAATGGATGCCCACGCTCTGTTCTTCCCCCACGGTATCGGTCATTTACTGGGCTTGGACGTACACGATATGGAAGATTTGGGCGATCTGGCCGGATACGAGAAGGGACGAGCCAGAAGCAAGCGGTTTGGGTTGGGCTTCCTGCGCCTGCACCGCCCCCTACAAAAATCGATGCTGGTGACGATCGAACCTGGTTTTTATCAAGTCCCCGGCATTCTCAACGATCCCCAAAATCGCCAGAAATATCAGGAAGTCGTGAATTGGGAGCGTTTGGCTCAGTTTGCCGACGTGCGGGGGATTCGGATCGAGGATGACGTGTTAGTGACCGAAGAGGGGGCCCAAGTTATTACTGCCGCATTGCCAACAGAGGTCGAGGCGATCGAGTCTTGGGTGTGTGGGGAATAACACTCGACAGACAACGAGGACAAGATAAATATAGGGGCGTGGAGAGGCGTAGAGTTCGGGGACAAGGGAGATAAGTCTAAGTGAAGAGTATTTTTAGTGCTCTGCCTATCTCCCCATCTGGTCCAAAAATGTCCGATCGAGAACGGTCGTTAAATTAGTTCTCGATCGGATACCCACCTCCCGAATGCATCTCTTTTTGGTGCATTCGATAAACCGACTCCTGCTGAAGTTGTTGGCGACCGTTGCGAATGACTTGCATCATATCGCTGAGTTGTCCTTCGATATTGCGCAAGACGCGATCGGCGTATTCATCGGCCCCGGTTTCGATCGCCTCGCTATCGGCAAGTGCTTGAGCGCGAACGGCTTCTACTTCCTGCTGCACTTTTTGCTTCATGCGATCGATTTCGGCAATCGTTTGCTCTTGGGCGGTGTCGCAATCGAGCTGGACTTGTTGGCGGATGCGATCGGCTTCTTCTTTGGCGTGGCGGACGATTCCCATTTCATCGAGAATCCCGGTCGCCTGACGTTCGGCCGCGTTGAGAATTTCTCGCGCGTACTGCTCGGATTGCTGGAGAATTTCTTCTTGACGGCGCACGACTTCTTCCGCGTCCTGGAAGGCGGTGGGCAAATTAAGACGGATCGCATCGAGGATATCGAGGATTTGTTCCTCATCAATGAGGGTTCGCCGCGAAAAGGGAATGCGCGGGCTATCGAGAATCATCTCTTCGAGGCGGTTGAGTTCCCGTTGGATGTCGATGCCTCGATCTCGCGTCGCATCGCTTACGGGGACTCCACTTGGGGCGGGGTTACCTCGCTCTGCGGCTCCGTTTGTATTGGGTTCGATCCCGGTTGAGTCCTGACGTAACATTTGTATATATCCAACGCAACTGATTGAGGAACGAAGCGATCGACCGAGCCGCCGAATTTAGCGACTTCTTTGACCGCACTACTGCTAAGAAAACTATATTCGTTGCCGGTGGCAAGAAATACAGTTTCGACTCGATCGCAGAGGGTTTTATTAATGTGAGCCATTTGCAGCTCTACCTCAAAATCCGAAAGTGCTCTAAGCCCTCGTAATAAAACCTTAGCTTCGCGTATTTTGGCATAATTGACCGTTAGACCGTCAAAGCTATCGACTTCTACATTACTCAGGTGAGCGGTACTCTGGCGAATTTGATCGAGGCGATCGCTGACGCTAAAAAGTGATTTTTTATTAGGATTAGTTACCACGGCAACGATAACGTTGTCAAATAATTTGCATCCTCGTTCGATAATATCGAGATGTCCGAAGGTAATCGGATCGAAACTGCCGGGGTAAATCGCGATCGCAGACAAGGTGAAAACTTAGAAAAGGGTGAAAGTTTAAGTGTCATGTTTTGCCCGCTCTTGCGATTGGGTAAGATGATAATTTTACTAGATAGCCTACTCGAAAAAATTAGTTTTGTACAAATTGCGCACAATTTTGCCAGAAATTTTAGAGAAATTTCAATCTTGACCAGCCCAGATTAAAGACTGGATATCTTGCCCTCATAGGGGAGTCGCTCGTTTACGCGATCGGCTCGCTGGGTAATTGCCCTGCGAGTTGCGATGGGAGGATTGCACCCTCTTCGGTGACGATCGCCTCGATCAGTTCGGCTGGGGTGACATCAAATGCCGGATTGTAAAATTCGACCCCGGCCGGTACGATCTGCGTTTCGCCAATGCGGTAGATTTCCGCCGGATCGCGTTCTTCGATCGGGATTTGCCCTCCGTCGGCTAAGTTAAAATCGACCGTGGACAAGGGAGCAGCGACGAAAAAGGGGATGTTGTGAGCGCGAGCCACCAACGCCAGACTGTAAGTGCCAATTTTATTCGCGGTATCCCCATTAGCGGCAATTCGATCGGCCCCGACAACCACCACATCCACGAGTCCTTCTTTCATGCAGTGAGCCGCCATGCTATCGGTAATCACCGTCACCGGAATCCCTTCCTGAACGCACTCCCACGCGGTCAATTTTGCTCCTTGGAGTCGAGGTCGGGTTTCATCGGCATAGACGCGCTCCAAGCGACCTTCTCGCCACGCCGAACGCACGACCCCCAAAGCCGTACCGTAGCCAGCCGTCGCCAAGGCACCGGCGTTGCAGTGGGTGAGCACGCGCAGTTTTTGCGGGGATTCGGGTAGAGCTTCCAAACCCCGATCGCCGATCGCCTGACAGGTGCGCAAATCTTCTTCTTGGATTTCCTGCGCGGTTTTGAGCAAAACTGCTTGAATCGAGTCCACCGAACCGATGGTTTGGCGAGCGGTTTTTAACATGCGCTCGATCGCCCAAAATAAGTTGACAGCCGTAGGACGAGTTCCCCGTAACAAGTCCGCCACCCCATCGAGGGCGGTTAAAAATTCGGCGCGATCTTCGGTTTGAATTTCCCGTGCCCCGAGGTACATCCCATAAGCTGCCGCCACGCCGATTGCCGGCGCGCCGCGAACGATCATGGTTTTAATCGCCGTTGCCATATCATCGCTGCGGCGAATCTCCACCCGCGAGTACAGGGTGGGCAATCGAGTTTGGTCGATCAGAGAAACGCGATCGTCGTGCCAAGCAACGGGGTACAACATAGTATAGTAATGACGACAAAACTTTCAGTGTTTTCCCACAAATTGTAGCTGAAAGATTGTCATCCTCAGCCAGGATGCCAACCTCATGGCAGCGGTCGATCGTCATTTCAAACTCGTTGTGCCGCTCGTCACCAATAAAACGCCAAGTCGAACTGAACCGAGGAAAGATATCAGATGAGCGATCGCAGCCAAAAGGGTTTAACCATCGCTGGGGCGATCGCCCTGATGGGGAGCGCTACAATTGTCATCGCATCTTTACCGACTTTGGCTCAGACGTTGCCCAATTTGGAGGAGAGCGAACTCGAAATTGACCCGGAACTCGAACTTGAAGTCAACCCCGAACTCGACCCGGAACTCGAAATTGACCCGGAACTCGAACTCGAAGTCAACCCCGAACTTGACCCGGAACTCGAAGTCGATACAGAACTCGACTCCGAAATTGAAGTCAACCCCGAAATTGACCCGGAACTCGAACTCGAAGTCATCCCCGAAGTCATCCCCGAACTCGAAGTCAATCCCGTAATTGACCCCGCACTCGACCCGGAAACGTTTTTTCGCTCGGGTTTTGAAAAAGCTCGCCGCCAAGATTATGAGGGTGCTCTAGCCGATTTCGATCGCTTGTTGGAACTCAACCCGTTTGATTTTCGCGGTTACTACAATCGGGCTTTGGTACGGGCAATTTTGGGGGAAACGGAAGAGGCGATCGAAGATTTGACAGAAGCTCTCGAAATCAATCCTTTCGATCCCGAAATTCTCAACAATCGAGGTATCTTACTCTACGAAGTGGGGGATTTGTCCGGTGCGATCGACGACTATAACGAAGCGCTTAAATACAACCCCAACAAAATCAATACCTACTACAATCGAGGACTCGCTCGTGTCGAACGCGGCGATGTAGAAGATGCGATCGAAGACTACACGCGCGCGATCGAACTCGATCCCAATTATGTCGAAGCCTATAATAATCGAGGAATCGCTCGCGTCGCCATCGGCGATCTCCTCGGCGCGATCGATGATTACTCCCAAGCGATCCGTCGCAATCCCGATTTTGCTTCGGCATACTACAATCGCGGGTTAGCTCGAGTGCTACGGGGCGATCGAACGGCGGCACGGGAGGATTTACAAGCCGCAGCCGATTTGTTTTTGTCTCAAGAGAATCGAGTTCAATATGAAATAGTTTTGGAAGCAATTGGACAGCTCTAACGCGGGAGATGTTGTTTGCGTGATGTTGCTCGGACTACAAAAAACGTCAGCATTCAGCCATCAGCCATCAGCTTGTTGCGAACCCCAAAGCAGAAATTTCAACGGACTTGTCGATCGAGATGATAAATTTCATCCATCGAGAAAACTCGCACTTCAACGAATGCTCGCGGTGTTTTCGGCTAAAACCGATAGCTGATAGCGCGCGTGCTGAATGCTTACCTCGTGCTTATTCCAGACTTCATCTAAAAACTCTATCCAAATATACCTGGGGATAGATTTGAAGTGGACGATCGATTTGATTTAATGTGTAAAGTCGATCGCTTTAAATCTCACAATATGGTTCCCCTAAACGACGAAAATCCAGTTAAAATTACGCCGGTTGTCACCTATATTTTAATTGCTCTCAATCTCATTATTTTTATCTTAGAGCTAAGCCTTCCGCCTGTCGATCTCGATGGCTTTTTTCATCTATTTGCGGTGATTCCTCGAGAATTAAGCGCCAGTTTCAACGGAATTACGATCGACCAACCCGTACCCGAAGTTTTAACTTTGGTCACCTCCCAATTTTTACATGGCGGTTGGGCACATGTTGGCTTTAATATGTTGTATCTCTGGATTTTTGGCAATAATATTGAAGAAGAACTCGGTGGGGTAAAATTTCTGGCGTTTTATCTTTTATGCGGAGTTCTTGCGGCTCTGACTCAATGGTACTTCTCTCCCGAATCTGCCATTCCCTCGTTAGGGGCAAGTGGGGCGATCGCCGGAGTGATGGGGGCGTACATTCTCAAATTTCCCCAAGCCAAAATTTTGACGCTGTTGCCGTTTGGTATCTTTTTCTACACCCTGAGAATCCCGGCTGTATTTTTTCTCGGCTTCTGGTTCGTCCAGCAAGCGTTTAACGGGATCGCTATGCTTCAAGTTCCGGTGAATATCGGCATGAGTCAGGGGGGAGTTGCTTATTGGGCACATGCCGGAGGCTTTGTATTCGGTGCTATTTTTGCCTTCCTCTTCGGTCTGTGGAGCGATCGGGCGAGTGACTCTTCCTCGACAATCTAAGCTCGACAATGCCCGCTATCCCTTCAATTCGCCTCAATTCGCCCACAGCCGAACTCGTTCGAGAATCTCTTCTAGCTCCCGTACCCATTGGGCTACATCATCGAGAGAGTTCGTTTTGGCTTGACGTTCGATTTGTCCGGCAATTTCAGGCATATGGCAAATGGCAACAGCAGAAGCCGCCCCTTTGAGCTGGTGGGCGCGTCTGGCTAGGGCGATAAAATCGGACTCTTCAAACGCCGCTTTGGCGATCGCCTCTAAAATTGGGGGAGCATCTTCGAGAAACATTTCCACTAGTTCTCGCTCGAATTCGCGATCGCCTCCGGTCATTTGTCGCAGACTCTCCAAATTGATGACTGGCTCGTTCGGTTGCGGCTCGGTTGGCTGCTCGTGCACTGGGGCGACAACTTCCCCAGGCTCGGACTCGGCGGACAAACCCAATCGATTCGACCAAGATTTAAGCAACAAGGCGAGTTGGTCGATTTCGATCGGCTTGCTGATGTAATCATCCATTCCCGCTGCCAAACATTTTTCTCGCTCTCCTTTTAGGGCATTGGCAGTCAGGGCGATCACTGCCGTGTGCCGCTCGTTCCCCTCCCGATGGCGCAAATTTTTCGTGGTTTCGTAACCATCGAGCACTGGCATTAAGCAATCCATCAAAACGATATCGTAATCTTGTCGGGCGAGTCGATCGAGGGCTTCTTGTCCGTTGGCGGCACAATCGGCCTGAATGCCCAAAATTTTGAGTTGGTTGAGCATCACTTTTTGATTGACCGGGGTATCTTCAACCAACAGAACGCTTAGGTGAGACAAATCCTCTTCGGTTTTGGCAGGAGAATCGACGCTGGCAGTTGACCCCGAACCGTCGCCGTTCTCTTGTGCGGGTGCGTTGACTAAATCTCGAATCGTTTCCAGGAGGCGGGAAGATTTGAGGGGTTTGAGAATGTAGCCGGAGGCTCCTCGTTCGAGGGCAAGTTTGACTTGTTGGTACTGGTGAATGGATGCGGCGACGATCCAGGGCATTTCCATCCGCATTCCCAAGGGTAGCGGCAGCTCGAACATCGAATCCACCCGATCGAGATTGGGCAAATCCACCAAGGCTAAGTCATAGGCATTCTCTCCCACAACGGCTGCGCGAATTGCCTCCGAGGCGGCTTGAGGATTGGGGGTAATTTCGCTGTCCATGCCCCAGGTGGAACAGTAGTTGGCGATCGCCTCCGAGTTGACCGCATTTTCTGAGATGATGAGTAACTTTTTTCCCGTCAGGGGCAAGGGTTGTAAGGCACGCGGACCAATTTCGTCTTCAGGATACTCGAAGTTCGCCGTAAACCAGAAGGTCGAACCTTGCCCTTCAACGCTCTCAACACCGATTTGCCCGCCCATCAGCTGGACGATTTGCTGGCAAATTGCCAGTCCCAGTCCCGTGCCACCGTACTTGCGCGTGGTCGTCGCATCCACCTGAGAGAAGGATTGAAACAACTTACTGCGACCCTCCGGACTGATGCCGATTCCCGTATCGATGACTTCAAAATAGAGCGTCACTCGAGGGCGATCGTCATTCGGTTCGCGGGCCGTCCCCGAGGGATCTTTGACCCAAGACACCCGAATTTTTACTTCTCCAGCTTCGGTGAATTTAATCGCATTGCCCACTAGATTCATCAGCACTTGACGCAGGCGCGAATCATCCCCCTTGAGAGTGGTAGGAACGCCTTCCTCGACGATCGCCATCGGTTCGAGACCTTTGGCACTCGCCTGAACTGAAAGGGCATCGATGACATCTTCCAAGCAAGTATTCAAATCGAACTCCAGGGGTTCCAAACGCATCTCCCCGGCTTCTAATTTGGAAAAATCTAAAATATCGTTAATCAAAATCAGCAGGTTTTTCCCGCTGGTTTTCAGGATTTTGACAAAATCTTTTTGTTGGGGATTGAGCGACGTTTTCAGCAGCAAATCCGTCATACCGATCACCCCATTCATCGGCGTGCGGATTTCGTGACTCATATTGGCGAGAAATTGCGATTTCAGGCGCGTGGATTCGAGGGCGGCCTCTCGCGCTTCCACCCATTCGTCGATGGCTTGGGTGACGATGACGATGCCTCCGATGGAGATGTTATCTCGCGGGGGGGAGTTTGTCTCGAGGATATCGACCTTCATCTGGGAGAATTGAGTCTCTTCAACCCGATCGGGTAACAAGGGCTGAGCGTTGACATACCAAGGTTGTACCACCCAGCGCATGTATCGAGTGGTGCCATCGGCTAACTCGAATTTTTCCTCGTTTTGGGATAGGATTTCTCCGGCGAGGGCTTGTTGGTAGATCTCTCCCCACTGAGGGCTTAAGTCTGGGAAAACCTCGAAGTGAGAGCGTCCGATGAGATTGCTGCTTTCGAGGTGATAGTCGGCCAGCCATTGATTGCTGTATGCCAGATAGCACATTTGGGTATCGAGCATCGCCATCGCCACGGGCGCGTGGGTGACGATTTGTCGCAGTTGCTGGCGCTCTCGTTCCAGGGCGGCTTCGTACTGCTGCCGTTCCGTAATGTCGGTGACGATGCTATCGACGCGCAAGGGTATTCCTTCGGCATCGTATACCAAGTGAGCGCGATCGCGAACCGATCGAATATCTCCGCTCGGCAGGACGATCCGATATTCGAGATCCCAGCCGATACTTTTCCCGTTTCGGAGCGATCGCCATAGTCGCTGGATGCGATCGCGATCGGGCCGGTAAATCGACTTCCACCACAAACTCGGATCGTCGAGAAACTCAGAAATCGGTCGGTGGTAAACCATCTCGACGGCCGGATTGAGATAGATAATCTCAAATTTTTGCACGGCAATCGACCACACCGCATCTCGTAAAGACCCCAAAATACTGTTGAGTTGCTGCTGGTTCAACCGCAGGGCATCTTCGGCTTGTTTGCGATTGATGCCCAGGGCGATCCCATCGGCGATCGCGGACATGGCTTCGAGGGTACTCTCGCTCATAGGAGATTTGGCAAAAACTGCCATCACCCCCACAACCCCGCCATCAACCACCAAGGGATATCCAGCAAACGCGACCATTTTTTCTCGCCGGGCCCATTCGGGATTGCTAATCCAAGGATCGGTCTGTACCTCGTTGGTCAGGTGGGGTTGAGCGTTGCGGGCAATGCGACCGATTTTGTACTCGCCAACTCGAATGCGGCTGTGAGCGCCATCGATGTGAACGTACAGTCCGGCACTCGCTTGGAGTTCTAGCTCGTTGCGATCTAGATTGAGAGTCCAAATGCGGGCAAACGCCGTATCTAGATGTCGCACGAGAGCTTCGGCACATTGTTGCAGCAGTTGTCGGAGGGTTCCCCCTTGGGTGAGGGCAAATCCCACATCTGCTGCTAATGCGGCTTGGCGCGATCGCTCTTGTAATTTTGCTTCGGCAGAGGCGCGTTCGGCAATTTCGGTGGCCAGAAATTTGTTGGCCGCAGACAGTTCGGCCGTGCGCGCTTGCACCCGCATTTCCAACTCGTCGTAAGCTCGATGTAATGCTTGTCGATCGAGTTTGCGTTGCAGTTCCGTTGCGGCTCGCGCGGCAAAAACGTTGACGATCTGACCGGTGCCGCGATTTCTTAAAATGGGTCGATCGTCGAGTAACAATAAGTAACCGACCACTTGCTTGGCGCTGCCGAACAGAGGCACTCGCAAATACCCGCCCGCATTCAGGTTTCCCAAGATTTGATGGTTGGGGACTGGAGTTCGATCGAGACGATCGGCGACCGATGGGTCTTTGCACGGGGTCGGGCGATAGCGGGCAATAATCGTGTCGAGGTCGGCGTTCGACCAAAATGCCGCCGGAGTTGAGGTATCGAGGGGACGCTCGGCTTCCGAGACGATGGCGTAACGCACTTCTAGAGCGGTCGCTAGATGGCGAACCAGGGCCGGAAAAAATCGATCGCCGGTGATCGATGTCGTCCCGGCCACGATATTCTGGAGGGACTGTTCGGCTCGTTGGCGCTCGCTGACTTCCATTTGCAGCTCTTCTTCGAGCCACTGCCGGTCGAGTTCGATCGAAGCTCGCTCCGCGCAGGTCTGCAAAATCGCTTCCGTTCGCTCGATGTTGGATTGGGGACGATCGTCGATCGAACACAGCAGACCGATAAACTCACCGGCGGGATTGAGTAGGGGAATTCCCAGATACGATCGGGCGTTGAGTCTGGCTAAAAATCGATCTTGGGGAAAGCGATCGCAGACGTTATCGGCGCAGTGAATATTCTGAAGTCCTTGCTTGAGCTGGGCGCAGGGACTGCCGGATATATCGTACTCGTAAGGGGCTTGCCAATCGTTCTCCACCCAATAGGCGATCGTCCCCAAGCGATCGGGTACGTTCGCCACCACTTGGCAGATCGCCACGCAGCGCACATCTAATTCTCGAGCTAAACTCCTGACGAGGGCGCGAAAGAAATCCGCTCCTTTGAGGGTGGCGGTGGGGGCGAGAATCTCTTTCAAGATTGTTTCGACTGAAGCGGGTTCGGGTCTGCGGTCTGCGAGAGTCGCTCCTCGATTCGCAACCTCGATCGGAACGATTCGTTCTCTGGTTCTCGATCGGCGCTCGAATAGATACCATCGCAGTACCGCCCCAGCACTCAGGAGGGCCACGCTCGCCCTCAGAACGTTTGCCGCTGTCAGCCACGATGTCGAGAGAGATAAAACCGTTCCCGCTTCCAATGCATGAGTTGCCCCCATCAGCAAGGCAAACGCGATCGGCAACCATCCGAAGCCATGGAGGCGGGCGCTCGATCGATGCCGGACTACGGCAAAAGCGACAACTGCCATGGTGAAATAAGCCAAGGCGAGAGACAAATCGACCGCGAACCGTACGTCCAATTGGGCTTGTCGCTCCACGATCGAGGCGGTATCGGAGATTGAAGTCGTCGTTAACCCAGTTTTCAGTATTGCCCGTATCATCACCGTGTCATTTGACCCCTTGCAATCTCAATTATGACGTTCGCGTTGCCATCAATGCATACTAGCAACTCGTTTTTCTCATATCGGGTTTAGATTCCCCAGCAGAGGGGACGTTCGTCAATTGCAAGGTGATTTCACAACAAGCCTCTTTAATTGTAGTGTGGCACTTTTCGTGTCGAGAGTCTGGTTTGAGTTAGCTCGTTTGAGGTCTGACATTTATCCGAGATAAACGAGCAACTGTAAGGGAGTCACCTCAACCGCACTGGATAAACGATCGCCGCGTGCTTGGGGAGGATTGAAAGAGAAGGAGAAGGCAAAAACTCGCGTTGTCTGAGCTTGGGGGAATGTTTGCTGCGTGAAATTGTTAAATTTACGCAGACAGGTTACTTTAATTGTATTACATCCGCGATTTCTACCCTAGTTTTCTCCCTGCGACAGGCGCGTTCCGCTGCGCTCGTTTGTTTTCTTTACCCCCTCATCTCAAAACCTGCCACAAATAATTTGCCGACAAGGCAATGGAGAGCCAACTCAAGAAACAGTAGCGAGTCAGTTGCAACGCTCGCTCGATGGTTTGTATGGTGATGGTTTGTTCTGGGTTGCCCAGAAGGGGCTTATGTTTGGCAATGCCGTTGTACCAATTCGTGCCCCCCAGCCGTACTCCCAAAGTCGCGGCGTAGGCACATTCGCTCCATCCGGAATTGGGACTGGGATCTTGGGTGGCATCTCGCTGGCATAGCGCCCAGACGGTGGGGAGTTTGCCGCCGAGCAACCCGACCGTAACCACGGTTAACCGACAGGGCAGCCAGGTTAATCCATCTTCGAGTTTGGCACTCATCCAGCCAATCTGGGTAAAGGGTTCTTCTCGATATCCCACCATCGAATCGAGAGTACTTGCCGCTTTATAGGCTAAGGCGAAAGGAACGCTTCCGATGGCGGGAAATCCAAGTCCAATTAGGGCATAAAACAGAGGAGCCATGACACCATCAGTTGAATTTTCGCTAATGGTTTCTAAGAGTGCTCGCAAAATTTCCGGTTGGGTTAAATTTTGCGTATCTCGTCCGACATAAAAAGATAACCGCTGGCGAGCTGCGGAGATATTCTGGCAAGCTAAAGGTTGCAAAACTTCTGTTGTCGCTCTTCTCAAACTTCGTCCGGCAAAACAACTCGCGAGAAGCGTACTTTCCGTAATAATACTTAGAGCTGGATGGAGCTGGCGAGCGCTGGCAACGATCGCGTAACCGACGAGCGCGCTGCCTCCAATAAGAGCGAGCGCCAGAAGGATTCCCGCCCATCGACGAAGGAGAGAATTTTGGTATCGAGCGATTGTAAATTTTCGATACCGATCGATGAGCCATCCCATCAATTCTACAGGGTGCGGTAATGCTTGAGGGTCGCCAATTGCGTAGTCTAAACTGACTGCGATCGCTAAGACGATCGTCGGGTTGTCCTGAAAGTTCATCGGAGGCAAGCTATCTCGAATTCGGCTGGGAAAATATTCATCTTAGTTCTCTCGAGAACTTGTGGCGAACTCACCTCAGAGTCAGAGCGATCGATGTTGACTCTGGAGTACCTCTGCTGGAGTGCTAAGTGGAGAATGCAAACGGAAAACATTAAACGATAAAACTCGTTTCTTCTCCTTGAGCCGCTTGCCAACTCCGGGCATCGTGGTACAGATCTTCTAAAGAAATACTGTAAAGCGCTTCTTCTAACTTCTGATGCAGTCGCTTCCAAAGGGTGAAGGCAACCCAATCTTCAACTAAATCGGCATTTGGAGTGTGATGGGGCAGGGGGTCTAGGGTTTCTCCCACGGCTTCGAGAATTTGTCCTAAAGAAATTTGAGCTGGATGGCGAGCTAATTGATAGCCTCCGCGAGCACCTCGGATCGACCTTACCAATCCAGCACGACGCATTGCAATCAGCAGTTTTTCTAAATATGGAGCGGGTAAGTCTTGACGCTGGGCGATCGCTTTTACCGAAGTTGGCATATATCTCGGTTGTAGGCTTAAATCGAGCAGAGCTTTGACGCTATAGTGACCGCGAGTGGTTAATTTCATCGCTCGCTTCGGTCGGAGTGTAAATTGATAGATCGATATTGTCTCATTCTCGTCAGTTGCTTTTGCGCCTGTGGCTTCGATCGAATCGGTTAAGTGCTAAGTATTCTCGAACGGATCGCATTTTCTGACGTGCTTAAGATTTTTTTTAACATCCATCCCATTAGAGGGAAGGTAGACATGGGAGCAAAGCGAACGAGGTTCGATCTCATCCCTTCAGGAATATCACATTCAATTTAAAAAGAAAGCACCCTCCAAACTCGAATACTCACCCTTGTCAATGCACGATCGTTAATCGCTAGTTCTCAATGAAATAAGTTGCCCTTTGCAGGTATGATAGTCTAACAAGCTGACACTAAGCTAAAAGTTTTATTCTTAGCAAATGTCAGTTAAAGTATAGTAGCTTTAAAAAGCTACATTCGATGTTTTAGCCTCAAGTTGACGAACAGAATGAAAACAATGGAACCATTGACCGGAGAAGACTTGCTCAAGAAAGTCAAAGATCTCGGGAACCTCAGCAAAGAAGAAAAAGCCAGACAGTGCGGTTACTCGACTACGACCAAAAATGGTGTAGAACGAGTCAACATGATGAAATTCCTCAACGCTCTGATCGATGCGGAAGGAATTCAACTCGACAGCAAGCAAGCCAGTAACGGACGAGGCGGACGCAGTGCGAGCTATCGCATTAGCGTTCAGTCGAACGGGAACTTACTGATCGGCTCGGCTTACACGAAACAGATGGGTCTCAATCCTGGAGATGAGTTTGAAATTAGCTTGGGGCGCAAGCACATTCATCTCAAACAAGTGGATGAAGAAGATGAAGAATCTTAAGAGCGCTCGGCGCGTTCGGGAGCAGGTCGGTCGAACGTTCGCGGTAGCCGCTCCATGGGCTTCGGCAGTCTCTAGGTCGATGAGAGTCTAAATATATTGTCCGAGCTTGGCATCGAGCGTGAGATAATTGGCGATTTTTGATGGCTTCAAAGTGCGATCGTTTCCCCAGCAATGGGTTCGGAGCCAGTGGCGCGATCGCATTATCGACTTGAGGGTTTGCTTTTTCCTCGATCGAGAATAGAGGTTATCATAGTCAAAAATACAGCTTTGCAGATCGACTGCTTCTCAGGTTTCAGGGTCTACTTTAAACGAAAAATCGAAAGATCGAGCAATGGGGAGCGCCATTCTTTCCGAGCCGATCCTTGGGACGATCGCCACCCAAAGTATCTCGGTCCAAGCGATCGCGCTCGCCAATCTTAAACGACTCGTTCGCTCGATACGACCGACTAGAGCGCTCCAAACATCCTCCATCGATCGACAAGCTCGCAGCCACCAACAGTTTACCAATTGGGGTCATCGGGGTTAAGCTAAATTGAATGAGTCGGCAATCGGGTCGAGCGTTCAATATCGAGTCGCCCCGATAAAGTTGTCGAGTTGGGTGAGTGGTTCCCGGTTCTAGATACGCTCGATCGCAGCAGATCTAGACCTTTAGTGAAGTATTGTTTGCCAATGCAAAATTGTGCGAACTCACGTGTTGTGGATTGAATGGCATAGACTTGAAATGAAAAAATGTCAGATCTGACTCATGAGCCGAAGCGCGCCAATCCTGCGAGAAACACCCATGTCTAGCATGCAAGACCAATTTACGGTTCACTTCTGGGGCGTGAGAGGAAGTATTGCCTGTCCTGGACCAGAAACAGTACGATACGGTGGCAACACGCCCTGCGTCGAAATTCGGGTGGGGAACAAGCGCCTTATTTTTGATGGTGGAACGGGTTTGCGGGTTCTAGGCCAACAGCTCCTCTCTCAGATGCCCGTCGAAGCCTACATGTTTTTTACGCACTCTCACTGGGATCACATCCAAGGCTTCCCCTTTTTTACACCCGCATTTATTAAAGGGAATAAGTTCCACGTCTACGGCGCGATCGCTCCGAACGGAGCCACGATCAAACAGCGCCTTAACGACCAGATGTTGCACCCGAACTTCCCCGTTCCCTTACAGATTATGGGCGCTCAGCTCGACTTTAACGATATCGAGGTGGGACAAACCGTTTGCTTCGGAGATATTAAGGTCGAAAACGCATTGCTCAACCATCCCGGAGAGTCCGTCGGCTATCGAATTAACTGGCAAGGTCATGCAGTGGCGTACATTACCGATACCGAACATTTTGCCGATCGCCTTGATGAAAACGTGCAAAAGCTCGCTCATCAGGCTGACGTGATGATCTACGACGCAACCTACACCGATGAAGAGTACCACTCTCCCTCTTCTGGGAAAAAAGGGTGGGGACATTCAACCTGGCAAGAGGCTGTCAAAGCTGCCAAAGCCGCCGGGGTGAAGAAGTTGGTGATTTTCCATCACGACCCCTTGCATAACGACGACTTTCTCGATCGAGTTGGCGAACGAGTCAAACAAAAATTTCCCGATAGCATGATGGCTCGAGAAGGAGAATCGATCGTCATCGTTCCTGGCGGAACGACTCCGCCATCGGAAGCTGAAATCAAAGCCCAAATCTCGGCTTAAACGAACTTCAACGTTCGGGATTTGCTCGAATCGATCGAAGACGGAGTTCGCCATCGCAACTCGATCGGTCGGCGAACTCCGATCTAGCTCGCGTTCGGGCGCGCTCGCGCTCTAGCTCGATTCGCTCGCCAACCCCATTCCCTCGACCGATAACCTGTGTGGGTAACATCTTCAACAACAATGGCACTGATGCCAACCTCTGTGGCCTTGGGAAACTTCGATGGAGTGCATCGAGGTCACCAACAAGTCATCCGAGAAGTTTTCTCTGTAGCGGATTCAATATCCGTTGCCTCTAGCGCGAGTGCGAAGGGAACGCCCGAATCTCGAATCGAAATCGATCGCCGCGCAAATGCCGATCGAATTTGTCGGACCGTCGTCACCTTCCATCCCCATCCTCAAGAATTTTTTAGCGGACAGCCGCGAACTTACCTCACCCCCCTACCGGAAAAAGAAGAGCAAATTCGGGCTTTGGGGATTGATTGGCTGGTGCTACTCCCCTTCGACGCTCAACTTGCCGAGTTAACCCCCCAAGCCTTTGTCGAAGAAATCTTAGTCCGCCAACTGCGGGCGCGACAGGTGAGCGTCGGACGAGATTTTCGCTTCGGATACAAGCGGGCGGGAACCGCAGAAGATTTGCAACACATCGCCGCAGGCTACGGCATCGCCACCCGGATCGTCTCTCTCAAACTGCAAGCTGGGGAGCGCATCAGCAGCTCCAAGATCCGCTTGGCTTTAAGCGAAGGCAACATCGCCCGCGCCAACCAACTGCTAGGTCGATCGTATTCCTTGAGCGGAACCGTCGAAAAAGGTCAGCAGCTCGGGCGCACTCTCGGATTTCCGACGGCGAACCTCAATCTTCGGGCCGACAAGTTTTTACCGCGCTGGGGAGTGTATAGCGTTTTCGTCGATACGCCCGAGGTCAAAAATCGTCCGGGAGTGATGAATATTGGGTGTCGCCCCACCGTGGACGGCGCGCGGCCCAGCGTTGAAGTTCATTTGCTAGAGTGGTCGGGAGACCTGTACGGTCAAACTGCGACCGTCCGCCTGCAAGACTTTTTACGCCCCGAGCAAAAATTTGCATCTCTCGACGCTCTCAAAGCTCAGATTCAAAAAGATTGCGATCGGGCTAAGTCAGAGTTAGTTCTCTAGAACACTTCATCTCAATGGGTTCGAGTTCGATCGAATCGAGTTTCGAGCCGAGTCAAAATCTCCCTGCCGAACATCTACTGAAAACCACCACTATGAGTTCTCCCCACATCAAACGGCTACTCGAAAACCTCGGACAGACGATCGTCGGCAAAACCGATGCCATCCGTTTGGTAATCGTCGCTCTGCTGTCGGGGGGACATGCGCTCCTCGAAGACGTGCCAGGGGTGGGAAAAACCTTGCTGGCCAAATCCCTCGCCCGTTCCGTTTCCGGGAAGTTCCAACGGATTCAATGCACCCCGGATCTACTGCCGACGGATATTACCGGAACCAATATCTGGAATCCCCGCACGGGAGAATTTGAATTTTTGCCCGGACCGGTATTTGCCAACGTGCTGCTTGCCGACGAAATCAACCGCGCCACACCGCGCACCCAATCGGCATTACTTGAAGTGATGGAAGAGCAGCAAGTCACCGTCGATGGGGTATCTCGCTTGGTGGAAGCGCCCTTTTTTGTGATTGCCACCCAAAACCCGATCGAATATCAGGGAACCTTTCCCCTCCCCGAAGCGCAAATGGATCGCTTTACCCTCTCTCTCTCTTTGGGGTATCCCACGGAGTCGGAAGAACTGCAAATGCTGCAACGCCTGCAAAGCGGCGTGGGATTTACCGAGCTAGAGCCGTGTATTACCCTCGAAGAAGTGAGCGAACTGCAACGAGCGTGCAGCCGGGTAAAGCTGGAAACGTCGTTGCAGCAGTATATTATCGATTTAGTTCGCAGTACCCGAGATCGAGAAGAGATTACCCTGGGAGTGAGTCCTCGGGGTGCGGTGGCTTTGCATCGAGCCACCCAAGCTTTTGCCTTTCTCGAAGGTCGAGACTACGCTATTCCCGATGATGTCAAGTTTCTCGCCCCCCACGTCCTCGCCCATCGCATCATTCCCACGGGAGGACGAAAAGCCAGTACGATCGTCGAAACTCTGTTGCGATCGGTTGCCGTTCCCTAGGGGAGGACGCGGGGACGCAGGGACACGGGGACGCGGGGACGCGGGGAGAAGAGGGACAAGGAGGACAAGGGAGAATTTTGTATGTTGTGTATCTTGCATTGATTCTCCCCCAGCTTCCCCAGCTCACTAAGCTCTTCCATGGGATTAATACCGACCCCATCGCACTGTACAATAGGTAACATTCGTTCATCAATCTTTGAAGTCTCGAATACGTTCGTTAATCTGGCATTCGAGCGCTCGAAGATCTAGTTTACACCAATTTACAATCTAACGTTTTCCCGATAATCGCAACCGTAAAGTAATGAATTCAATGACAAGCGTGACGGCGAGCGCCCCAAATCCCTCCACCCTAGCCACGACCTCTCGCCGCCGTGCGGTGTTTCCCTTCACGGCGATCGTCGGCCAGGAAGAGATGAAACTGGCTTTGCTGCTCAACGCGATCGACCCGAAAATCGGTGGCGTGATGATTATGGGCGATCGAGGTACGGGAAAATCTACCACCATTCGAGCGCTCGCCGAGCTGTTACCGGATATTAAAGTGGTAGCTGACGATCCGTTTAACAGCCATCCGAGCAATCCGGAAATGATGAGCGATAGCGTTCGCGATCGTCTCGATCGACAAGCCGATCTTCAGGTCGCCCACAAAAAAGTGCCGATGGTGGATTTACCCTTGGGGGCCACCGAAGACCGAGTTTGCGGCACGATCGATATTGAAAAAGCCCTATCCGAAGGGGTAAAAGCTTTTGAACCGGGTCTACTGGCCAAAGCCAATCGCGGCATTCTCTACGTGGATGAGGTGAACCTGCTCGACGACCACCTAGTAGACGTGCTGTTGGATGCGGCCGCATCGGGTTGGAATACCGTCGAACGCGAAGGCATCTCGATCCGCCACCCGGCGCGATTCGTCTTGGTGGGTTCGGGTAACCCTGAAGAAGGAGAACTGCGACCCCAATTGCTCGATCGCTTCGGGATGCACGCCGAAATTCGCACGGTGAAAGATCCCAGTTTGCGCGTGCAGATCGTGGAAGAACGCTCGACGTTCGATCTCGACCCGCAGACGTTCCTCGAGAAGCATCGGGAGGAGCGAGAAGCCTTGCGCGATCGCCTGATTCGCGCTCAAGAATTACTCCCCTCGGTGACCATCGATCGCGACCTGCGCGTCCAAATTTCCCAGGTTTGCTCGGAATTAGATGTAGATGGACTGCGCGGCGATATTGTCACGAATCGGGCGGCAAAAGCCCTGACGGCATTTGAAGGTCGTACGGAAGTGACTGTCGATGATATTCGCCGGACGATTGTCTTGTGTTTGCGACATCGGTTGCGCAAAGATCCGCTCGAGTCGATCGATTCGGGATATAAAGTCGAAAAGGTATTTTGCAGTGTCTTCAAGCTAGAAATGCCTGAAGGCTAATTTCGATTGTTAGCCGAATCGATCGAGGGGTTGGTGCGCGGTTCGCACCAATCCCATTTTTTTAATCGAGCTATCCACCTATCGTTCCGGCAGCCTCGGAAATATCCACGCCAGTTGCGGCTTCTTCCTTGTCTTCCACCATCGGTACGAGTAAAGCCGCCACGAACATGGCCACACCTCCGAGAACCACCGCGAGCAAGCGATCGTTCCCCAGAAAATGACTCATTACCCAGCCAAATCCTAAAGAGATAGTGACTTGAGGCAAGACGATAAAGGCGTTGAAAATGCCCATATAGCTGCCGAGACGATTGCTGGGTAGAGAATCGATGAGGATGGCAAAGGGCATCGCGTGCATACTCGCCCAAGCAACCCCGACCCCCGTCATGGAAATAAAGAGGGTATAGCGATCGTGAACGAACCACAGCGAAATTAAGCCCGCTGCCCCGCACAGCAAGCAAAGCCCATGGGTTAACTTGCGGCTGGTGAGGTTGGCAATTTGGGGGAGTAGGAAGGAAAAGACCATGCAGACGGCGTTATAGAGTGCCATACACAATCCCGCCCATTCGATCCCTTCGGCATAGAGTAGCGAGTTGCGATCGGTTGCGCCGAAAATGTGGCGCGCGACGGCTGGGGGAAAGTAGAGGAAAACGCAAAACATTCCCAGCCAGGAGAAGAATTGTACCCACGCCAGTTGCTTCATGGTTGCTGGCATTTCGACAATATCTCGAGCGATCGCCCGCCAACCGTTCGCCACGCTCACTTCCGGGGTAATGGCTTTCGTCGGTTTGGGAGGATATTCTTTGGTGGTAAACACCGTCCAGATAATCGTACTCAGAAAAATGGCCGCGCCGATATAGAAAGCCATTTCCACCCGCAAGGGAATCGGACGAACGGTGGCATCGCTAACTCGCAGAACATGACCGAGCAACCAAGGAAACATCGATGCCAAAACCGCTCCAGCCCCAGTAAACAAACCTTGAAGGGCAAATCCTTGGGTTCGCTGTTCGGGAGGAAGTAAATCCCCAACCAACGCGCGAAAGGGTTGCATGCTGAGGTTGTTGGAGGCATCGAGCAACCACAAACACCCTGTTGCCATCCACAAACTCGAGGAGTGGGGCATGGCAATTAGGGCGATCGAACTAATAATCGCACCGACCAAAAAATAGGGTCGTCGCCGACCCAATTTGCACCAAGTGCGATCGCTCGCATAACCGATGATCGGCTGCACGAGTAAGCCCGTGAGGGGAGCCGCCAGCCAAAGAATGGGGATTTCATTCGCTTCGGCTCCCAAATGCTCGAAAATTGCGCTGGTATTGGCCAGTTGCAGACCCCAGCCAAACTGAATGCCGAAGAAACCCGCACTCATATTTAAAAGTTGAAAAAAGCTGAGATGAGTTTTGTCTTTGGAGTTCATTCTGCTCCGACGCTCTACGTTCTTATCATATCGTCGGAACGAAAGTCGGGCAAACTAAGGCAATTTTCAAAATCTCAAAATGGCGATTTTTAAGTGAAAAACCTAAATTTTAGTATATTTTATTACGATTCCTAATTTCTAACATTTACGATTGAAAACCTTTTTCACCTCAATTTTAAGCAAATTTTCCAGATTTTCATCCAGTTGCACCCAAAATGTTCGGTTCGATCGCATATAAGTCGATCGCAATCTAACAGAAACCGAATGCGCCGAAAAATTATTAACCCAGTTAAATTAAATTTAACCAAAATTTATTAAAATTAAAAATTTTTGTTCGATCGCATTCTCTTAACTCTCGGAGAAAACATCTACGGCTCCGGTTCGTGCTAAAAATAGGGATTGATGTTTGCGATCGAGGACCGGTTCTAGCATGGGACGAGTATTTTTATCCGCAGGGCACGGTGGGTTCGAGAACGGTCAAATCGATCCGGGGGTCATTGCGGGAAATACCACCGAAGCCTCCGAAGCCATCCAAATTCGGGATTTAGTCGCCAGTATGCTGCGCACTCGTCAAATTGAAGCGATCGGGGTTCCCGACGATCTCAGCGCCGCCCAAACCCTCGATTGGATCAATCTGCGTTACCGGCCTGGGGATATTGCAATCGAACTGCACGCCGATGGCACCCTCAACCCCAATATCCGGGGAACGACCGCTTACTACATTGCCAACAACCGCGAACGGCAAGAAAACGCAGCCCAAGTCCTCGAAGCCTTACTGGCCAAAGTGCCGCAGTTGCAAAGTCGGGGGACAAAACCCGATACGGAGACGGCGACGGGGAGATTGCTGTTTTGTCGGGGGGTGATTCCGCCTTCGGTGTGGTTGGAAATGGGATTTCTCACCAATCCCGACGATCGCTTTTTAATCCTCAATCGCCGCCAGGATATGGCCGAGGGCATTGCCGAAGGGTTGATTGCCTGGGGGGACGGAAAATCGCTGCCCGATCCGATTCCCCCTGTCCCCCCCGCCCCGACTTATCCCACCATCGGTATTAACGTCAACGGTCAAATTTACGACGGTCCGGGCTTGCTGGTGAATGGGAATTCGTTCGTTCCGGTAGACTTAGCGGATAGTTTGGGGGTCAACTTGGTTAGCGCGGCGAACGTTCGCCGCCTGCGCTATAACAACGTGGTGTACGTCAAAGCCGTGGATTTGCGAGATTTCAATATTTCCGTCGGTTGGAACAACGACACGCGCTCGGTCGTGCTGCGATCGATTTTGCCCATTTGCGTGGGTCAGTTGGATAAGATTATGGGTCACGGCAACTCCACCGAAGTCCAGTTAATGGCATTTCTGCGGGGAACGAACTCAGGGGCGATCGCCCAGTTTCCCGAAATTGCTAAGCTGTATCGAGAAGAGGCCAGCGTGGAAGGAGTCAACTACGATATTGCCTTTACTCAGATGTGTTTGGAAACCAATTTCCTCCGCTTTCGAGATGGCATAACGGCCACCTCGAACAATTTTGGCGGCTTGGGTTCGGCTACCGGCGATCGCCCCGCTTCCTTTGCCAGTGCTAGAGAGGGAGTGCGGGCACACGTTCAACACCTGAAAGCCTACGCGAGTACGGAACCTTTAGTGCAACCCGTCGTAGACCCCCGCTTTCGGTTTATCACCCGAGGAATCGCGCCGTTGGTGGGGCAACTCGACGATCGCTGGTCGGCTGCGGCGAACTACGGGGCGCAAATTATGGCATTGGTGCGGCGACTGTACGAATCGGCGAATTTGCTTTGAATGGGGAATCGAGAACCGCGTCAATCGATGATTTATTGTCCCAATCCGAACCGATATTTCCCAGACTGATGGTCAACATTCTCTATGTCAATTCCGATCGCCCACCCACTCTGGGGATGAGTATTTTTGCGGTTCCCAAACCCTTCGAGGGTCACATCGGTACGATTCAGCGCAACGCGATCGCCAGTTGGACGCAACTTAAACCGACACCAGAAATTCTTTTATTCGGCGATGAAGAGGGCACGGAGTCCGTCACCCGAGAATTCGGCTTGCGCCACATCCCCCAGGTCGATCGTAATGACTGCGGTACGCCAATGCTCGATGGCATTTTTGCGATCGCCCGACAACAGGCAACCTACCCCATGCTCGCTTACCTCAACGCTGACATTATTCTCACCGATGACTTCATACTTGCTGTGAGTGTGGTAGCAGCGCAGTTCTCCCAATTTTTGATGCTGGGACGGCGTTGGGATGCCGACATTACCGCATCTGTCGATTTCTCAGCGCACTGGGATGTCAATCTACGCCAACTCGTTCGGCAAAGCGGAACCCTTGCCACCTATCAAGCTAAAGATTACTTTGTTTTCCCTAAGTCTGTCTTTCCCACACTCCCCCCGTTTGCGATCGGCAGGGGCTATTGGGATACTTGGATGGTAGAGGCTGCGCTCGATCGGGGTTATCCCGTTGTCGATGCGAGCTTAGTGGTGAGTGCCATCCACCAAAATCATCCCTACAACCACCTGCGTGGCGGGAAAAATGCCGCCTATTTCGGTCGAGAAGCCCAGCGAAACAAAGCTTTGGGAAACGTGCGCGAACAAGGAACGATCGCCCATGCCACCTGGCAGCTCAAACCCCACTCAGATCGAGATGCGCCGCAAGTCAGTGTCGTTATCGATCGTACTTCATCATCTAGCCTTCGATCGACAATTGAAAGCATCCTCAACCAAACTGATGTTCGCTGTGAAATACTAATCGTCGGCGATCGCCTTGATAGTCCCAATCCCAGCTTATTTCGCTCTCGCTCGACTCCGATACGCTACATTAACCTAGAGCAACCGGGTGCTATTGCCGCACGAAATCAGGCACTGGCAGTAGCGCGGGGCGAATTCATTACATTTATCGAATCCGACGGTGTATTCGTTCCCAACACTTTGGCAAAGCAGGTGGCGCGTTTTGAAAAAGAAGCATCAACCCTCGATGTGCTGTTGAGTGGCTGCGAGTATGCCGATGGCGAGGAAACAATCGAAGTTGCACCTTGGCATCAAATACCGGACTTAGAAGACTTACACGTTTGGAAACTCGATCGACTCTGGCAACCATTAAGCCAAAGTGCAGTCTCGTTCCGCCGCCACCACCTTGCTTTTGCCGGTGGATTCGATCCCCGACTCGACAGTGAATCCGCAACGATCGAAATGATACTTCGCCTGGTGTTTTTGCGGGGTAGCCGCGCTGCTTGGCTGTCGGAGGTTAGCTGTCGTACCTCGAGAAAGCTCACGATAACTCCACGCGCACAACAAGTGAAAGCTGTTGTCGATCGACTTTTCGAGCGAGCGGAAGTGAAGCCGTGGATGCATCGTTTGAAATCTCGGGCCGATAATCATCTATGCTAGGGCGCTGGTTGACTGACAAAAGTCGATCGATGAATTGCCAAAACTCTTTTGGGATAGGGTTTTGAGCCTCTATGTTCCAAGCCGGTTCTAGCGCAGTGTTTCTGTGTTTCTGGGCGTAAGGAGAGTCGGCAACAACAACGGCTCAAATGTATGCCATATCGGTTCTTCGCTCGCTAGTAGCAAGCAACACTAGACCCCCTAGACAGCAGGGATTCTGGAAGCTTTGTTAGTCAACCAGGGCAAGATCTTAGACTTGTGTTTTATGAATCATCCAAGTTGCACGCTTGGCTGTAAAGGAAAATTTATGCTGTTGACAAAACTCCTTGACCGCTTTTTGAACTGGAAATCCTCGCTCGGCTCCCCACGTCCAATCATCCCCAGATAGAATTGCTTCCGGGAATAGCTCCATACAGACATCCAGATCGTCTAACACTTTATTACTATCAAAGTAAATGAGCTGAGGTGTTATACCCATGCTAGCTATTTCATATAGTGCTTTTGGTGAATAAGCTTGTATCGGGATAAATCGCTCCTTGTATTTTTTTACATTCGCTAGAGCCGAGAGATATGGGCCGTTGTTACAGACTGATTGGATGAATTCCTGTCTATCTTCAATTTTTTGAAAGCAAGAGTCAAAAATAGGGTTCTTATTATATCTATCTAAAATAGATGCAAAGTTACCCTCCCAAGGATCGACTCCAATTACTGTTAAAGAATTACTCGATTCTAGCCATTGAATTGTAGAACCACACAAAAAACTTCCAATTTCAAGAACTAGCTCTATATTTTGCTCTTGAATTTCTTTTATAATCGTTTCTCGACCACCACCATCCAAAGAAAAGTAGAATGGCTTTACTCCCTGAATAAGAGGAAAAGGATACTTTTCTTTTAGAGTATTGAGTTGCATATTTAGATTACCCATCAAAAATTAATCTAGATTGTAAGAATTTTTGTAAAAGACAAAACCATCACCAAACTTGACCGAACCAAAATCGGTTTCGATATCACCATTTCTGGGAAAAATTATCATTGGTTGCCAATCCGAATCGAGAAACAGTTGGTGGAGGTCGTTGTGTTTTTCCAAGGAGATATGAGTGCCGACCATCATCGCTTTGACATTAGACTTTAAAGACTGCATCGCACCGGGGATGACATCGTATTCAACACCTTGGATATCCATGTGAACGAAATCCACAGGACCCGTGAAACGATCGAGTATATCGGCGATCGAATAACCCTGAACTTCAACATATTGCCCAGTTTTACTGACAGCATGAAGTGAAGCACCATAATCCTCATCGGGATTGTCGAGATCGGGAAACTGCAAAGGCATTGATTTGGGAGCCACTGCACCGTGTAGCAAGTGATAGTCTTCTGGGTTGAGTTGATTGTCCGTAAAATGAGCCTTCATCCAACGATAGTGAGTCGGGTCGGCTTCCACTCCGACGAGTTCCATCCCTTCAATGGCCGGGATTTGTTTGGCAGCCATCGCCGCGCGGACTAGCCAAGGGGCCCAACCTGCACCGAGTTCCGCCATGCGAAATACGCCCGATGCCGCGCGCACGCACTCCAACAGTGCGATCCAGTCGAAATAATGTTCGTTGACTACAGGATATTTAGACGTATATTCAGACCCATCACCGATGGCATATTTGCTCCAAGACTTCTTGTAGCTCACATCTGTCGCCGCACCGAGAAAATCATAGATGTGTTTTCCGGTACCGATGGATTTAACACGTTGGAAATTTTCAAACACGGTATGATGTTGCATTTTATTTGAAGCTCCTTGAATGGATAAATAGATGAGATAACTGAAATTTGCAAACGATGCGATTTATTTTCGCTCGACTATTCCGCAGATAAACTCTCCCAATTAATAAAAAAGAGATTTAACAACATTGATGTTTTCATTTTTGCGCATTTTGTGGTAGAAGTTCTTTTGGAAGTAGCTGGCGGAATCGATAGGCGTGACTTCAAATTTGTCGAACACCTCAGCCGTTTTATGAATAAACTTTTCTCGGTGTTCTTCAGCCTTTGCTATATACATTCGGCGAATTTTTTGTGCCTCCGGAGGATTATTTGTAAAACGTTTGACAGCCGCAGCCACTGCATCTGATGTTGGCTCGCAAATTATTGAGTTGTATTCATCGCACCAGACATCGCGTCCTCCCAGCGCTGGAGTCGAAATAATGGGTATTCCACATAAGAGATATTCACTAACAGTCGAACACGCTCCTTCTTGCTCTGATAAAATCAAGCCACAAGAAGATTGAGTCATTTTTTGGTGTATCTGTGGTGGTGAGAGTTGCTGCTGGTTAATATATTGATGAGGGGGTAGATTAGACAGGTTGCTGCTGGGATTTCCTCGTGTTACCAATGCTAATTTTGAGATGCGATCGGCTAGTTGAGGGCGCTTGTATTTCTTCTCAAATTCGACGTATATAGCATCATAGACTTTCTCCTGTAGCTTGGGTTCCAGGACAGTCTTTTCATCGATCCATGCATTTTGATTGATAACATCTCCTTGAAATCCTTTCTCTGCAAAATTTCGCATTTCTCGAGAAGAGTTATACATGAAAAAAAATTGCGATTTATCCAAATTCAAAACCGAGAAAATTGTTTGAGCCTCCTCGGCGAATTGTGGGCTTTGATACCAACCTGCCATTACAAAGAAAAAGTCAGTTTTGCGGAAACCTTGATGGCATTGAGATAACCAGTTCCAATTGTGTTGAATGTTTTCAATGATAAAAATTCGGCATTGAGGACTGTCGTAGTACAAGCGAAATGGAAAAATCGGATTCGGCCAGGTATAAGATGACTTAAAAGTCTCTTTGGTAACGACTTTTTTCTTAAGTGCTTTTTGTCGAACTTCCGATTTAGGAGTCTCAGTTGTGGCTTGTGGTGCAGAAGTTGTTTTTGTTGTCTGTAAGGTTTTCGCAATTGTTGTTGCCAGATTGGGGGTTTTGATTTTTGTGCGGACGCTCTCAACCTTACCCAATGCATACTGGAAAAATAACTTTGCGATGTCATAGACGAAGCAATCGGGTCCGTACTGACTCCAGAGTTGTTGAAGAGCACGACGTTTTTTCGCGAGTAGTTCCTCGTCTTGCTGAATTTTAGCTAAGCGAGCGGGAAGTGCTTTAATATCCTCAAATGTTTCCGGACACATCACCGTGGCTTCGTACCAAAGAGTTAAATCTCCCGGAGGTAAATAGGTGTCGGCTAAAATGACTGGAATTACGCCAAAACCCATCGCTTCCCACAGACGAATTGAGTTCGGTCCCGACCCCGATGGACAAAGTGCAAAAACACTTTGCTGCATAATTTGTTTAAATTCTTCAGAGGCAGATAGATCGACGAGAGTTTCCGACTCTTTGGTCTGATTGAGAATTTGCCGATCGTAAACGATTTTGTTGTAGTGCCATCGTTCTCGCTGGATAATTAATCCTCGATCGTCTTCACTCAGATAATCGATCATTTTATTTCTTAAGTCGGTCATATAAGATTTAGTCGCGCGCGCACCGACAAATGAATATAAATACTTTTTATCCAGATTCGCTGTCTTGTAATTCATCGCCTGCACGGGATACAGCGGAAAAGGATGTAATGAAATGTAGGGATAAGTGGGTAAAAATTGCTGCTCTTTAATCGCGTGGGACCAAAAAATATCGGTAACCCCGACTTCTGAAAATAAGCTCTCGAACTCTAACATTCGGACGTGCTGGCAGACGGTAATCACTCGTTTGTATTGTTTGAGTTCGTCTTTGAATTCAAGTAACTTTTCTCTTAAGGCTTCAGCTTCTGCCGGGTTTTTCCCATGTAGCGATTTATCAATGAGAGTTGCCCAAGGAAAACCAAAATAAATAACATTTGTTTGATAATGGTCTCCAGTTAAAAATTTCTCGACCATTTCATAGGCGTATTTTTCAGTAATTGCTGGATACTGCCATTCTGAATTAAAAGCAATAATATTTTGGATCTTTGAGCTAGTCTTTTGTTCGGGATTTTCTGGGGATGGTGATTTGTTCGTGGTGTCTATTTTCTTTTTATTTAAAGATTCCCAGGTGTTATTGATTTGGACACCCGTCACATCCGATGCATTTAAAGTCCACAAATCGATTTTCAGCTTAGCGGGTTCGTCCACTAAAACGCTAGGATAAACCCATGCCGTTCCTCCGACGATGCTCGTATCGCCGTACTTGCTATAGTATCTTAATTGGCTCTCCTGAACATGTACGGTTTGAATTTGATGGCAGGGGTTATAAACTTGAGCGCCGTGGATTGTAAAAAGATAGGCAATTTTATTATCGCAACGGGGAACTCCTAAAGAAACTTTCAAAGAATTTTTCAAGGATGAAGTAAATTGATATTTCCCAGAAATCGCCCAAACATCTTGCGACCAATGAGGATTTTTATGTAATGTATAGTTCGTTCCTTCTTTTTCGTAGCGACTGAGCGCCATAAAAGCTTGTGAGTTAGAGGAAAATACTTTCCGAATTCGAGCGATCGATTCGTTGAAGTGAATATCAGTATTTGCTAAAATAGAAATGACGTTTTTACCTTTTTCCTGAGTCAGTTCGACCCAGTCGAGATAAGTCGGTCTAGCCGAAACTTTGATAATTTCAATTTTGGAACTGTCGAGTTCGGGAACGTGATTGTCATCGATAACTAAAACAATTTTATCGATCTGGTCGCACTCAATATTTTTTTGCAGACAATAAACTAATTCTTCTTGCCGCTCTGGATCTTTAGCTTTGTAATATGGTGTAAATAAGATAATTGGGGCTTCTGTGGTGATGGTATTTCGATCGCCTTCGACTTTCCCTGGAGACTGTTGCCTGGGTTCTGACCGAACACTCAACTTTTGAGGAGGAGTTTGCAGTTTTTCGATCTGTTTAACTTTTTCTAAAGCTTCTCCCAAATTTTGATAGACAGAAACGTGGATATTCGGTTCGAGTTCGATCGCTTTTTCGTAGCACTCGATCGCCTCAGAGTATCGTTTTTGGCTAACTAAAACATCTCCTAAATAACTATAAGCCCAAACTAAGTTCGGATCGAGTTGGAGTGCTTTCCGATAGCTTGCTTCTGCGGTTTGCCAGTCTTCGAGTTTCATCGCCGCTTCGGCTAAATTATAATGCGACCAGGCAAAGTCCGGATTGAGTTCGATCGCCATTTGGTAAGCTTCGATCGCCTCTTGCCAACGCTCTAAATCTCGTAGGGCATCTCCCAAATTATTGTGCGACCAGTGAAATTTTGGCTCTAATAAGATAGCTTGACGGTAAGCAGAAACCGCTTTTTTCAAGTTTCCCTGTTTTTGCAGTAAGTCCGCCAAATTATGATAGGCAATTGCTAGATTTGGCTGCTGTTCGATCGCCTTTTGATAGCTAGAAATCGCCTCAGCCTCTTTTCCCACCCGAACTAAGGATTCTGCCAAACTCAAATAAATGTCGCTGCTGGGTTGAATTTGTAATGCTTGACGATAAGAGGCGATCGCCTTTTCCCACTGTTCTTGTTTGGCAAGAACTTGACCGAGATGATAGTGAGAGTGAGCGAGATTCGGTTGTAAGATAATCCGAGCATCTTGAGAGTTCGGATTGGCAACCTTGCCATTCTTTTCAATGTCGAGCATTATTTTTTCAACTCCAGTGTCTCGGGACCGACGATCGTTATTCATGCAATACTTACGTACTACCAATAATTACAAGCTATCGGTGACAAAATCGGGAAGATTTTCGATAAAAATACGGATAAGTTATTCCGATTGCTCCACTCAAACTAACTAATTTTAAATTCATCAGATTGGAGATGAACTGATGCAGTTTGAGTCGCTTGGAAATAAGCTTCCGTTGCTTCTTTTAATTTTCCTTGCGCTTGTAAAATGTCGCCGATTTTATGA